>VGBK01000001.1 GCA_016870535.1 Actinomycetota bacterium
GGCAGCAACGGTGGGAGGCGTCCTTCTCGGGTGCTGGTCACCATCCCCTGGAACACCCTCCAGCAAGGCGAAGGCCTCGTCGACACCGAACCCGGGCCCATCGGCGCCGCAACTGCCCGCCGCTTGGCCTGTGACGCCACCATCAGCCGGGTCCTCCTCGACCCGCAGTCGGTGCCGGTAGACATGGGACGGGCCACCCGGGTCATCCCCCCTGCCCTCCGCCGCACCCTGGAACTACGGGACCGGGGCTGCGCCCATCCCGGCTGCCGCATCCCCGCCCGCTTCTGCGACGCCCACCACATCCAACACTGGGCCGACGGCGGGGAAACCACCCTGGCCAACCTCCAACTCCTATGCCGACAACACCACCGCCAGGCACACGACAACCAGCCCCACCCCCTCAGGCAGTGAACCGGCCGGGTCGGCTGCCGGCGGAGCCGACGCGAGGCCGCCGGACCCGGGGTTCAGCCTTCGAGGTCTTTGAGGGTCTTGGGGCGGTCGTCCTTGAGCAGTCGGCTCCGGGCCCGATCGGCCAGGATGCGGCCGCCGGTCTGGCAGCGGGGGCAGTAGTCGTCCTCGTCGTCGGCGTGGACGATGCGCTGGACCGGCGCGCCGCAGACCGGGCAGGGCTGGCCGTACCTGCCGTGGACCGCCATCCCCGGGTGGAACGCGGTCACCTTCTCCGGGAAGCCGTCGCCCACGTCGGCTCGGAGGCGGTCCACCCACTCGGTCAGCACCTCCCGGGCGGCGGCATGGAGGCGGGCCAAGTCCTCGGGAGCGAGGCGGTCGGTGCGGGCCAGGGGACTGAGGCGGGAGCGATGCATGATCTCGTCGGCGTAGGCGCCGCCGATCCCCGAGATCAGCGCGGGATCGGTCAGGGCCCGCTTCAGGGTGTGGCGCTCCCGGGTGAGGGCGGCGGCGAAGGCCGCCGCGTCGGCCTCGAGAGGCTCCACCCCGCCGGGGTCATGAGCGGTCAGGGCGGCCTCGCCCCGCACCAGATGGATCGAGGCCCGCTTGCGGGTCCCTTCCTCGGTGAGCAGGAACGTGTGGGCGGGGAAGTCGAGCGCCGCCAACCCGCGCTTCTTGGGGATGGCGGCCCCCGGATCGCGGCGGCGGAGGCGGCCGGCGACCATCAGGTGGATCACCACGAAGAGCCCGCCCTCGAGTTCCAGGACGATGCGCTTGCCCAGGCGGCGCACCCCGGCGAGTGCCCGGCCTTCCACTGCGTCGACCGGGGGCTCCACCGACCGTAGCACCCAGGGGCTCGCCAAGCGGAGGCGCTGCAGGGGAGTCCCCCCGGCCAGCGCCCCGATTCGCTCGCAGTAGACGACGACGTCGGGGAGTTCGGGCATCTACCTAGGTATGTACCCCGGCATGGGTCCGGGCACCTAGAGGAACATGTCCTCACCGGGCGGGCGGACCAGGTCGGCGGCCCGGCCCTCTCCCCGGCGGGTTTCCAGGCCGCGTATCAGTGCCGCCGGGATGCCGGCCGCTTTCCCCATGACGAGGTCGGCGGCGGCGGCGATCTCGTCGGCCACCGCCACCTCGGTCACCTTCAGTTCGCGCCCCTGGGCGTCCTTCGTGCCCCGGAGATCGAGGATCGCCTCCAGCCCCGACACCCCGATGGCCACGTCGACCAGGCCCCGCCGCCAGGCCCGCCCGAAGGTGTCGGTGATCACCACCGGGACATCGACACCGGTGAGGTGCCGCAGGGCGAGGCGCAGGCTGTGGGCCGAGCGGTCGGGGTCCAGAGGCAGGAGCACCGCCGTGCCGGGAGCCGCGTTGGAGCGGTCCACCCCGGCGTTGGCGCAGATGAAGCCGTGGCGGGTGCGAGCGATGATGAGATCGCCGCGGCGGCGCAGGATCTCCACCGCCTGCTCCCGGGCGAGGCGCCGGTAGGCCGCCTCCTCGTCGCCCTCCAGGCGGGCGACGGCGCCCTCGGCTTTGGAGACCACCTTGTGGGTCACCACCAGGATGTCCCCCGGTTCGGGGCCGAGGCCGGCGCGGGTCAGGGCGTCGGCCAGGAGGGCGCCGAGGTCGTTCCCGGGTTGGATCTCGGGCAGGCCGGGCACGGGATGGATCGACAGGGTCACGGCAGCCCCAGCAGCCATCGGGCGAAGCGGGCGGCGGCCTCGGGTTGGGCGATGCGGGTGTCGGCGGCGTGCAAGCGCACCCCTCCGGCATCCAGGCTCTCGCGGTCGGCGGCGTCGCCTTCGTCCACCACCAGGTCGGTGAGCAGGCCGTCGTAGGCGGCGAGCACCCCGGCATTCCCCGGCGGGAGGCCGAGCGAAGCCATCACCCGGTCGGCGGGGCCCTTCAGGGCCCTGCCGCCGAACAGGGGGCTGACGGCGACGACCCGGCGGGCGTCCTCGACGGCCTCCCGGATGCCCGGCACGGCCAGGATGGGTCCGATCGACAGCGGCGGGTTGGAGGGGGCGACGATCACCAGGGAAGTGGCTGCGATCGCCTCCAACACCCCCGGAGCCGGCCGGGAGGAGGCGGCGCCCTCGTAGGCCAGAGCGGCCACCTCGTCGCGATGCCCGCGCCGCACGAAGTACTCCTGGAATGACAGCCACTCCCCGGCGGGGGTGCACAGGCGAGTGCGCAGCAGGTCGTCGGTGGCGGGGAGCAATCGGCAGGCGACTCCGTAGGAGGCGGCCAGGCGAGCCGTGACGGCGCTCAGGGCCTCGCCGGACCGCCGGGCCGCGGTACGGGCCAGGTTCGTGGCCAGGTCGGCGTCGCCCACGCGGAACGAGGCGTCGACCCCCAGTGCGGCGAGGTGGCCCATGACGGCGAAGGTGTCGCCGGCGAGACCCCATCCCTGCGGCCCCTCGCGCCCGGCCAGGGTGTAGGCCACCGTGTCGAGGTCGGGGGAGACGTCGAGGCCGTAGACCACCTCGTCATCCCCGACGTTGACCACCACCGTCAGGTCGTCGGGAGGCATTGCGGCGACCAGTCCTCGGGCCAGACGGGCGCCGCCCACCCCGCCCGAGAGCAGGACTACCGGGCTCGAAGATTGCCGTTGTTCCACCGAAGCTCCACAATGGCGGGGCCGATGACCGCCCAGACCGTCCCCCAGGGCCCCGAGACGCTCGAAGCCGTCGCCGCCGTGGTGGTGGCCGAGTCCGCGGAGAGGCTGGGGGCGTGCCTGTCGGCCGTCGGGCGGCAAGTGTACGGGCCCGCCCAGGTGTTCGTGATCGGGGGCGGGGCGCGGGTGCGGGCGGCGGCCGCCCGGCACGAGGTGCTGTGGCGGCCTCACCTGCGGGCCGTGGTGACTTCCCTGGCCCCGGAGACGGTGTTCGTCTGGATGCTGCACGACCGGTCCCTGCCGCGGCCCGACGCCCTTCTGGCCCTGGTGCGCGACGGAGCGCGGGCCGAGGCCTCAATCGTCGGGTCCAAGGTGCTGGATGCCGCCGACCCCTCCGTCCTGGTCTCGGTGGGCTACGCCACCGACGTCTTCGACGCCCCCTACACCGGCCTGCAGCCCGGGGAGATCGACCAGCAGCAGTACGACGTCATCCGCGATGTCGCCGCGGTGTCCGGGGCGTCGATGCTGGTGCGCCTCGACCTGCTGCGCGGCCTGCGGGGCCTCGACCCTTCGATGGCTCCCATGGCGGCGGCGGTGGACTTCTGCCAGCGGGCGCGGCTACGCGGCGCCCGGGTGGTGGTGGTGCCGTCGTCGGAGATCCTCTACGCGGGTCGAGAGGTGTCGGCCGGGTGGCGCGAGCGGGCGGGGGAGATCCGGGCTATGCAGAAGGTGTACAGCCCGGTGACCCTGGCCTGGGCGGTGCCGTTGGCCTTCCTCTCGGGCCTGGCCGAGAGTCTCGCCGGGCCCTTCCTCGGGCGATTCCCGCTGTTCGGCTTCCTGGGGGGCTGGCTGTGGAACCTGCTGTTCCTGCCCTCCACCGCGGTGCAGCGCTGGTCGGCCCGCCGGGGCCGGGTAGTGGGCGACGAGGAGTTGTTCCGGTACCAGACGGGAGGCTCGGCGCGTCTCCGCGTCCTCTACGACCAGGGCCTGGAGCGTCTCCGGGCCCGGTTCCCCGAAGGGGTGCTCTCCGGCTTCGGCGACGCCCTCGAGGCCGGGCAACAGAGGCTGCGCCGTCCCGCCGTGGTGGTGGGCCTGGCGGTCGTTGCCTTCGCCGTGCTGGCCACCCGCGACATCTGGACCGCGGGCCTTCCCGTGAGCGGGTTCTCGCTGCCCCCGCCCGTTTCGGCGTCGGACGCCCTGGGGGCCTATGCCGGCGGGTGGAACCCGGCAGGCTTTGGATCGCCCGAGGTCCTGCGGCCCGAGGTGGCCGCCACCGCCTTGCTGCAGGCCGTCTCCTTCGGGAGCCGCGGGGCCGCGGTGGCCCTGCTCATCGTGGCCTCCTTCCTGGGAGGGGCCATCGGGACGGGCCGCCTGCTGCGGATATGGGGGATCGGCCCGGTGGCGGGATACCTGGCGGGCACCGTGCTGATGGCCGGCCCGGCGGCCTCCGCCCTGGCGGGGGGCGGAGCGTGGACGCCGATGGTGGCGCTGGGCGCCGTGCCCTGGGCCGCTCTCGGAGCGCTGGCTCCCTGGCCGGCGCGCTGGCCGCGTCGCCTGGGCCGGGCAGCCGGGATGGTCCTGGCCGCGGGGGTGGTCGGCGCTTACGCCCCGGCGGCCCTGCCCCTCCCCGCGGTAGCGGTGTTCCTCTGGGCGCTGGTCGGCCGGGGCCGCCGCTGGGGAGCGGCGCTGCTCGCCCCGGCGGCGGCGGCGGGCGCCGCGCTCCTGCTCATGCCGTGGGTGCTCTACGCCGACCTGGGGGCGTTGTACTCCGGGGGAGGGGCGGCCTACTGGAGCCCGGGGTGGCTGCTCGCCGTGGCGGGCGCCGCCCTGGTGCTGGCCGTAGCCGCCGGCGACCCGGCGGTGTCGGCGGTGGCAGGATGGGGCGGGCTGCTGGCGGCCGGGGGGACGCTGCTGGCGCGCAGCGGGGAATGGGGCTTGGGCGAGGAGGCGCAGCAGGTCGGGCTGATGGCCGTCGCCCTCGGAATGGCGGTGGTGGTGGGGGCGGCTCTCGAGGCCGGGGCCCGGCGCCGCCGCATCGGCGGGCTGAAGGGAACGGCCGGTTGGCTGAGCGCCGCGGCCGCGGTGATCCTGGTCGGCGCCACCGCCTCCCTGGCGGTGCCGGGCCGGGCGGGGCTGCCCCAGGACCGCTACTCCGGCCTGCTGGCCTTCGCCACCGCTGCCGGGGACTCGGGATCGCGAGTGCTGCTGTTCGGCCCGCACGAGGATCTCCCGGGGTCCAGCCGCGACTTCGAAGGACTGGGGTACCGGGTGCTGTCGCCGCCCTATCCCGAGACCTGGGAGGCCCACCTGCCCGCTCCCCGCCTGGGGGATGAAGCGCTCGATCGCCTCCTCCACGAACTGCTCGGCGGGAAGGTCCGCCGCGCCGGGGAGCGCCTGGCCGCCTTCGGCATCGGCTGGGTGGCCTTCACCGAGCCGAGCCCGCTGGAGGCGATCTTCGGGGCGCAGTTGGACATGGTGCCCCTGCGCGGGCTGGCCGTGCCGGCGTTTCGCAACGAGGAGCCGGCCCCCGAAGCGTACGGGCCCGGCGGCACTCCGTGGAGCCGGGAAGGAACGGGCTATCGACGCCCGGAGGGCGCTCCGTCGGGCCCCGTGTACGTTGCGGCGAATGCCGACTACCGGTGGGGACCGGGCCGTTGGAGCCAGGTCGACTGGGCCAACCAGGTGGACACCGCCGGGACCGCGGTGCGCTTCGCCGGCCACTCCGGGAGACGCCTCCTGGCCGTGGGGTCGGCCGCCTGGCTCACGGTGTTGGCGGCCCTCCTCGGCGTGGGCTGGTGGGGCAGGAGGCGCGAGCGATGAGGCGCCTGCTCGTCCTCGCGCTGGTCGGGGCGGTACTGGGGGTGGCCTTTCTGCTGCCGGCCCCGCCGGACCCCCGGGAGCCGCTGACCGGGCTCATCATCGAACCCCCGGGCCTGGCTTCCCCCGAGGACGCCGGCATCTGGTACTGCCCCTGGGCGCAGTCGACGGCTCTGCGCGACACCGTGTTCGGGGTGGTTTCGCTCGAGGAGGCCCAGGCGGCCTTCACCTTCCCGGTGACCATTCCCGACGAACCGGACGACGCGGCCACGATCGAGGTGCCCGGGCCGGGGGCGGCGAACCTCGCCTTGAGCCTGGTGGCCCAGCGCGGGGACTCACCGGGGTTCGTCGAGTTGAGCGCCGGGCCGGGAGCCATCGCCGCCACCGTGATGGGCGACGCGGTGCTGGCCGCCGACTCCTGTGTGGCCTCGGGTCCCAGGACCTGGCACTTCCCGGGGGGTTCGACCATGCCCGGGGAGCACCTCACCCTTCGTCTCTTCAACCCGTTCCCCGACCCGGCCAAGGTCACGGTGACCGGGGTGTCGGACATCGGGGTGGAGGCCCTGCCGGAACTGGACAACCTGGCGGTGGCGGCTCGCTCCTGGCGCGATGTGGACTTCACCACCCTCTTGCGGCAGCGGCAGAACCTGGTGATCACCGTCTCCGCCGCCGCGGGCGTGGTGGTGCCGGCCATGGTGTTCGGCACCGAGTCCGACGAGGACTGGTGGCCCGGGGTGGGGGAGGCGTCGGAGTGGGAGTTCCCCGTGGCCCGAGTGCAGGGCACCGACGCCTATCTGGTGGTGCACAACCCGGGTCTGGGCCCGGTGGAGGTCGTGGTCGATCTCATGACTCCCGGGGGGCCCGTCATGGAAGCCTTCAACGCCTCGGTGGCCCCCTCGGCGCCGGTGCGCTTCGACCTCTCCGCCTACCCGGGCGATCCGCTGGCGGCGCGCCTGGTCTCCACCGGGGGCCCGGTGGCGGCGGCGGTGGTGGCCAAGGGAGAGGGCGGGGTGGCGGTGATGCCCGGCGTCCCGGCGGCGTCGTCCACCTGGCTGCTCCCCGGCCTGCGGCGCGTCCCGCTGCATGCCGCCAGCCTCTGGCTGCTGAACGCCGCTTCGGAGGAGGCAGTCTCGGCGACGGTGGGGGTCCTCGGCCGTGATGGCAGCAGCGGGCAGACGGTGGTCGTGCCGCCGGGGGTGCCGGTGCAGGTGGACGTCACCAGCGCCGATGCCGCCGGCATCCTGGTGGAGGCGTCGGGGCCGGTGACCGTGGCCTGGACGATTCGCGGTCCCTCCGGCCTGGCCTTCTCGGCAGCGTCGCCGGTGGCCGTCGACGGAGAATGACAAAACCGCCTTACGCGCCGGGGACGCGGGTAAGAACCTCACGCGTGGAATCACACCGGTGTGGTTCGGCGCGTTAGAGTGGCGGCGATGATCCAACACTGCGTGCGCTGCGGCGCCCCGGCGGGCAACGTCATGGCCTTCGCCTACGAGGCCCGCCTCATCTGGCTCGAAGACCTCGCCGGCCCGGTCATCCCCGGCGCCGGGTACGCCTTCTGCCAGAGCCACGCCGATCGGCTGACTCCGCCCGTGGGCTGGACGCTGCTCGACCGTCGGGGGCCCGCTCGCCCTCTCTTCGCCTCTCTCGAGGTGGCGTGATGGCGCTCCCGGGCGGCTGAGGCGCCGTGCCCCTCGACCGCGAGGTGCTCGAGGCGGTTCGCGAGATGGACGAGCACGATCTGCGCCGGCTGCTCATCCTGGCCAAGGCTCGTCTCGAGGCCAAGGGAGCCGCCTTCGACACCGCCGCTCCCCGGGTGTCCCTGCGGGCGCAGTGGGTGCGCTGCGGCAAGCCGGGCTGCACCCGGTGCCCCCACGGGCCCTACTGGTACGCCTATTGGACCGAGGGCGGTCGGCGCCGCTCCCGCTACGTGGGCAAGCTCGAAGACCACGACCGGGCGGCGGAGCGCCCGGCCGCCGATGAAGGCGACGGCTGAGGCGGCCGCGGCCGCGCCCGCGTCGGCAGATGGGCGCTCAAGGTGAAGCCGCTCCGTGCCGATCTAGAGGCCAGTGCGCGAGGAGGAAGGCTTGATGCGCCTGCCCAGGTCCCGGCGTTGGGTCGAGAGCACGGTCGTCTGCGGCAACTGCGGTGCGGCCGATGCCATCGGCATCCGTCTGCGGCTCGGCGAAGACACCGAGGTCGACTTCCACAGCTGCCACCGTTGCGAGCACCGCTGGTGGGATGCCGAGGGCGAGGTGATCGACCTCACCACCGTCCTCGATCTGGTCCGGCGCCGCTGAGGGAGGCCTCCCGCCGGGACTCGGCGAGGGGCCGTCACGCCGCCGCTGCGCCCTTTCCCCGCCGCGGGCGGTAGCCTGCGGGCGCCGTGACGCGCCCCACCCCCATCCTCGTCGACGATGCCGCCGACCGGCGGGCCCGTTTCGTCGTGGGAGCAGTGGTGGCCGCCGCCTCCCTCATGGCCTTCGGGCTCATGCGGCCGGGGGACATCTTCCTGGCCAACACCCCCACGGGCGGCGACATGGGGGCCCACGTGGTCATCCCGGCCTACCTGCGCGACGTCCTCCTGCCCTCCGGGCGCATCCTGGGCTGGAGTCACGACTGGTACGCCGGGTTCCCCATGCTGTACTTCTACTTCCCCCTGCCGGCTTTCGCCGTGGTTCTCCTCGACCTGCTCCTGCCCTACGGCGTGGCTTTCAAGCTGGTGACGGTGGCCGGTCTGGTGGCGCTGCCCGGGGCTTCGTACTACTTCGCGCGGAACATGGGGTTCGCCCGGCCCGTCGCCCTGGTGGGGGGCATGGCGGGAGCCACCTTCATGTTCATCGAGACCTACTCCATCCTCGGCGGCAACACCCTGAGCACCCTGGCGGGCGAGTACTCGTTCTCGTGGTCCCTGGCTCTCAGCCTGGTCTACCTGGGGATGGTGATGCGCAACGTGCGGGAGGGGCGCCGCTTCACCGCGGGCCCGGCGGTGGTCCTGGCCCTGGCCGCCCTGTCCCACGTCATCACCACCGCGGTGGTGGTGGTGGCCTCCCTGCCGCTCCTCTTCCGGCGCCGGGGCGCCCGGACGGTGGTGGGGTCCTGGGTACTGGGCTTCGCCATCGCCGCTTTCTGGGCGGTGCCCTTCCTGGCCCGGGGCCTGTTCTACATGACCGACATGGGCTGGACTGCCCGGGAGGACTGGAGTGACATCTTCCCCCGTGACCTGTGGCCGGTGCTGGTCCTGGGGGCGGCCGGCCTCGTCTGGGCGGTGGCCCGGCGCGCCCTGGTGGGCCCGGCGGCGGTGTTCATGGTGGTGGGCACCGCCGGCTACTGGCTGATCGCCTGGATCGACTACACCGCCCTGTACAACGGGCGGCTGCTGCCCTTCTACTACTACTCCGTCTACCTGTTCGCCGGCCTGTTCGTGGGCCTGGCCCTGGTCGAGGTGGCGCGCCGCCGCCGCCCCACCCCCTCGGGGACCTGGGGGCGCGTCGCCGCCGCCGCGGCGGTGTTCCTGGTGATCGCCGGGGTGGGGGTCAGCAAGACGCCGGCGTGGGCTCGCTGGAACTACACGGGCTACGAGGGGAAGGCGAAGTACCCGGAGTACCGGGCGCTCCTCGAAGTGGTCGACCGCCTCCCTCCCGGGAGGATCATGTGGGAGTACAGCAGGCAGCAGAACGACTACGGCACGCCGATGGCGCTGATGCTGCTGCCCTACTTCAGTGAGGGGCATCCGTCCATGGAGGGCCTGCTGTTCGAGTCCTCGCTGACCACCCCCTTCCACTTCCTCATGCAGTCGGAAACCAGCTACGGCCCTTCCAGCCCGGTCAGCGGCCTGCGCTACCGCGGCCTCGACATGGAGCGGGCGGTGCCTCACCTGGCTCTCTACGGCATCACCTACTACATCTCCTTCACTCCGGAGGGCGCCGCTGCGGCGGAGGGATACGGGTTGGATCAACTGGCGGAGACGCCGCCCTTCAAGGTGTTCGCCCTGCCCGAGACCTCGCTGGTGGATGTCGCCACCTACCAGCCGGCGGTCTGGGCCGGGGAGGGCTCTTTCTTCGAGGCCGCCCTGCGCTGGTTCGACGATATGGCCCGCCTCGATCGGTGGGTGGTGGCGGCAGGACCGCCCGAGTGGCCGCGTCTCGCCGAGATCGGGCCGGGGGACAGGAGGGCGCGGATCGCCGCGAGCGGCGAGGTAGGCGATGTGGTGCTCGAGCCGCACCGCATCTCGTTCCGCACCACCGCGGTGGGGGTCCCCCACCTGGTGAAGGTGTCCTACTTCCCCAACTGGACGGCGGTGGGCGCCGACGGCCCGTACCGGGCGGCGCCTTCATTGATGGTGGTGGTCCCGACCTCCGAAGAGGTGGTCATCGAGTTCCGCAACACTCTCCCCGAGTACGCCGGGATGGCCCTCTCGGGGGTGGGCGTGGCCGGCGCCGTGGCGCTCTTCCTCCTGGGAAGGCGTCGGCGGGGAGATGAGCGCCCCTCGTGATCTCCTACCTGAGGTCTTTCTTCAACCGCGCCGGCGTGGAGCAGATGATCAAGCTGGCTCTCATCGGGGTGGTCAACACCGGTGTCTACTTCGCCATGCTGAACATCCTCATCAGCCTGTCGGTGCCGCTCTTCTGGCGAGTGACGATCTCGTTCGCCGTGGCGACCGAGGTGTCCTACCTGCTCAACCGCCGCTGGACCTTCCGGCTCAAGGGCGGTATCGGGCCGTGGCGCGAGACGGCGGTCTTCTTCGTCGTGAACGGGCTGGCCTGGGGAGTGACGCTGGCCATCGTCCTCGGGGCCGATGCCCTCTTCGGCCCTCTCTCCCGGCTGGGAGAGAACCTGGCCAACCTGGCGGCCGGAATCCTCATCCTGCTGCCGAAGCTGGCGTCGTACCGCGACCTGGTCTTCCGCCGCTCATTGGAGAGCCGGCGGCCGGCGGCGGCGCCGGAAGGCGGTGCGGAACCAGAGGCAGGTGGTGTCCCGCCCCATCTCCCAGAGCGTTCCCACGGTGACTCGGCTGGTTGAGGCGCGGATCTTCAGGTCCACCGGGAACTCCGCCAGGCGGTAGCCGGCACGGTGCAGCAGCACCACCAACTCCAGGTCGAAGGTGTAGCGGCTGATGCGCACCCGGGGCAGCGCCGCAGTGAGCGGCTCCCGGCGGAAGGCCTTCAGGCCCGTCTGCGTCTCCGTCACCGGCAGGCGGAAAGCCAGCCGGGTTGCCGCCGAGAACAGGCGGGAGAGGACCCGGCGGGCGGCGGGGTATCCGCCGGAGACCATGGCGGCCCGCTTGGCGCCGAGCAGGGCGTCGGCGGCGCCCCGGCGCAACTCGGCCACCATCGCCGGCACCTGTTCGGGCGGCAGGTCGAGGTCGGCGTCGAGGAAGACCACCACCTCGCCGCTCGAGGCGGCGAAGGCCCGCTGCAGGGCCCTTCCCTTCCCCTCGTTCTGGGGGTTCGCCACCACCAGCACGTTGCGGTGGCGGGCGGCGGCCTCTTCGGCGGCCGGCCGCGTGCCGTCGGTGGATCCGTCGTCGGCGACGACGATCTCCACCCCGGGTTCGGCGGAGGTGGCTGCCACCACCCGGTCGATGTTGGCGGCGATCGACCCGGCCAACTGGTAGCAGGGCATCAAGATCGAGGTCCGGGCCGGCGACGGCACCCGGGCAGCCTACCGAACCGGTCGGCGGTCCGAAGCGGCGGCGCCCCCTCCCCGTACAATGGCGGGGCGATGCAGTTGGATGCGATCTTCAAGGCCTACGACATCCGCGGCCTGGTCCCCGCCCAACTCGATGAGGCCGTCGTGGAGCGCATCGGGGCCGCCTTCGCCGCCTTCAGCGGCGCGAGCCGCATCGCGGTGGGGCGGGATTGCCGGCTGTCTTCGCCGTCGCTGGCCGCGGCCCTCATCGCCGGCATCGCCGGCCGGGGGACCGCGGTAGACGACCTGGGGATGATCACCACCGACATGGTGTACTACGCGGCCGGCTCGCGCCACCAGCCCGGGGCGATGGTCACCGCCTCCCACAACCCGCCGGGGTGGAACGGAATCAAGCTCTGCCTGGCCGGGGCCGCCCCGGTAGGCGTCGACAGCGGCCTGCAGGAGGTGCGCCGCCTGGCGGAGGACCCGCCCCCGTCGGCTGCGGCCTCGGGGGAGGTACGGCGGGTGGACGTGCTGGGGGGCTACGTGGACCACCTGCTGGGAATCGTCGAGGCGGCTCGCCTCGACGGGCTGCGGGTGGCCGCCGACGGGGGCAACGGCGTGGCCGGGGTGGCGGTGCCCGCCGTGTTCGAGCGGCTGCCGGCCACTCTCATCGGGCTGTACCTGGAGCCCGACGGCCGCTTCCCGCATCACCATCCCGACCCGCTTCGCCCGGAGAACCTGCGTGACCTGGAGGCGCTGATGCGCCGGGAGCAGCCCGACCTGGGGGTGGCGTTCGACGGCGACGCCGATCGTGCCTTCTTCGTGGACGACGCCCTCCTCCCGCTTCCCGGGAGCACCGTGACTGCCATTGTGGCGGAGTGGTTCCTGCGACGGGAGCCGGGTTCGACCGTGGTCCACAACCTCATCTGCAGCCGGGCGGTCGACGAGACGATCCGCCGCTCCGGGGGGGTGCCGGTGCGGTCGCGGGTCGGCCACTCCTACATCAAGGGGGTCATGAAGGAGACGGGGGCCATCTTCGGCGGGGAGCACTCCGGGCACTACTACTACCGGGACAACTACCGGGCCGACTCGGGCATCCTGACCCTGCTGGTGCTCATGCAGGTCCTCGCCGAGGACGGCCGGCCCCTGTCGGTGTTGCGGAGGGACTTCGAGCCGTACGCCCAGTCGGGGGAGATCAACCTGCAGGTGAATGATCCGGCCGGGGCTGCCGCCGCGGTGGGAGCGTCCTTTCCCGACGGGGAGCAGGACCGGCTGGACGGGCTCACCGTCTCGTGGAGCGACCGCTGGTTCAACCTGCGGCCGTCCAACACCGAGCCCGTCCTGCGGCTCAACGTGGAAGCGCCCGACCCGGCCGGCGTCGCGGATCTGGTGGCCCGGGTGCGGGCCGCAGTGGAGGAGATAGCTCGTGCCGGTGCCTGAGGACCTGCTGGCCATAATGGCCTGCCCGGCCTGCCACGGGGCGCTCGAGGACCGCGAGGAGGCCCTCGTCTGCACCTCCTGCGGCCTGCACTACCCGGTGCGCGACGGGATCCCGATCATGCTCGTCGAGGAGGCCTATCGGCCGGAGGAGGACGGTGGGCGATGACCTCCATGCGCCACCTCATCGGGACTCTGCCCGAGCAGCTGCGCTGGGCGGCAGGGTTGCAGCCTCCGGAGGTGCCGGCCTCATCTGAGGCCCTGGTAGCGGGGATGGGCGGTTCGGGGATCGCGGGGGGCATCGCCGGCGTGGTGGCCGCCGCGGCCGGGCGCCGCGTTGGGGTGCATCGCTCCTACGGCCTTCCCGGATGGGCGGGGAGCGCCGGGCCGCTGGTGGTGGTCGTCTCCCACAGCGGCGACACCGAGGAGTCCCTGTCGGCCATCGAGGCGGCGGGGCAGCTGGGCCTGAGCCGGGCGGCGGTGACCACCGGGGGCCACCTGGCGGCCGTCGCCGCCGCAGAGGGCATCCCCCTGGTGGTCACCCCCGGCGTTCCTCAGCCGCGGGCCGCGGTGGGCTACCTGACCGGGGCGGTGTTGCGCCTGCTCGAGGCCGCCGGGGTGGTGCCGCCGCAATCCGCCGGCCTGAACGAGGCGGCCGAGGTGGTGGAGCGGCTGCTGGACGGGGGGCACGGGGCGGCGGTGGCGCTGGCCGACGACCTGGCGTCGGCCCTGTACCACCGGCTGGTGGTGGTCTACGGGGCCGAAGGGGTGCCGGCGGTGGCCGCCTACCGCTGGAAGACCCAGATCAACGAGAACGGGAAGGCCATCGCCTACTCGTCGTCTTTCCCCGAACTCGACCACAACGAGATCGAGGCCTGGGCGGCCTACCCCGACCTGGCGCGCGACCGGGTAGGGGTGGTGTGGCTGCACGACCCGGCCGACGACCCGCGCCTCAAGCGGCGGGCCGAGGTGAGCCGCCGGCTGGTGGAGGGACGGGTAGGTCTGGCCGGGGAGGTCCACGCTCAGGGCGCGGGGCCGCTCGCCCGCCTGTTCAGCCTCACGGTGGTGGGCGACCTGGTGGCCGTCTCCCTGGCGGAGCGGGCCGGAGTGGACCCGGTGGCGGTGGACCTCATCGCCACTCTGAAGGAGCGCCTCGCCGAGGAGGCACTATGAGGTTCGACATCGCCGATGCTTCGCTGGCCGAGGATGGGGCCCTCCGCATCGAGTGGGCGGCGCGCCGCATGCCCGTCCTGGAGGCGATCCGGCGCCGCTTCTCCGCCGACCGGCCCCTCGAGGGGATTCGGGTGGGGGCGTGCCTCCACGTCACCGCCGAGACGGCCAACCTGATGCGCGCCCTGCGCGCCGGGGGCGCCGAGGTGACGCTGTGCGCCAGCAACCCGCTTTCCACCCAGGACGACGTGGCCGCCGCCCTGGTCGAAGAGGGGATACCGGTGCACGCGGTGCGCGGCGAGAACGCCGAGCGCTACTACCGGCACATTCGGGCCGTCCTCGACCTGGAGCCCCAGGTGACCATGGACGACGGCGCCGACCTGGTGACCACCCTGCTCAAGGAGCGGACGGGGGGCGACCCCCTGGGCTCCACCGAGGAGACCACCACCGGGGTCCTGCGCCTGCGGGCCATGGCAGATGCCGGGGTGCTGCGCTTCCCCGTGGTGGCGGTGAACGACTCGGCCACCAAGCACCTCTTCGACAACCGCCACGGCACCGGGCAGTCGGCCCTCGACGGCATCATGCGGGCGGCCAACCTGCTCTACGCCGGGCGCACGGTGGTGGTGATCGGCTTTGGGGACTGCGGGGTGGGCGTGGCCGCCCGGGCTCGCGGCCTGGGTGCGGCGGTGGTGGTGGTCGAGGTCGACCCGGTGCGGGCGCTGGCCGCCGCCATGGAGGGCTATCGCGTGCTTCCGGGGATCGAGGCGGCTCGCCTGGGCGACGTCTTCGTCACGGTGACCGGCAACATCCACGTGCTGCGCGCCGAGCACTTTGCCGTCATGAAGGACGGCGCCTTGCTGGCCAACGCCGGGCACTTCGACGTGGAGATCGACCTGGCGGCGCTCGAGGCAGCCGCCCGGGGCCGGCGCCGGATCCGGCCCAACCTGGAGGAGTGGCAGTTGGGCGACGGGCGGCGGCTCTACCTCGCCGCCCAGGGGCGCCTGGTGAACCTGGCGGCCGCCGAGGGGCACCCGGCCGACGTCATGGACATGTCCTTCGCCGACCAGGCCCTGGCCGCCGAGTGGCTCGTCGCCAACGCCGGCAAGCTGGAGCCGCGGGTGTACCGGCTTCCGGACTACCTCGATGCCGAGGTGGCCCGCCTCAAGCTGGAGAGCCTCGGCGGCGGCCTGGACACCCTGACCCCCGAGCAGGAGCGCTACCTGCGCAGCTGGGAGCTGGGGACCTGAAGTCGCGGGGTCAGGAGGGGCGCGGACTCGCCCGGCGGCGGCCCAACCTCGCGAAGCGGGCGCCGGCGGGCACCCGATCGATCAGCCGGGCGGCGACCGGGGCCAGCGTGGCCATGATCAGCACGTAGGCCGCCGCCAGAGCGCCCAGCCGTCCCGGGGCACCGGCGGCCACCGCCAGGCCGGCGATGACGATCGAGAACTCGCCCCTGGCCAGGAGGGCCACCCCGGCCCGCCAGCGAGCGCGCGCCCCGAGGCCCGCTCGCCCTGCCGCCCAGTGGCCCGTGGCGAGCTTCCCGCCTGCAGTGACCGCGGCGAGGGCGAAGGCGGGAAGCAGGATTCGTGGGATCTCCCCCGGGTCTGTGGACAGGCCGAAGAACACGAAGAAGACGGCGGCGAAGAGATCCCGCAGCGGAGTCAGCAGACGGCGGGCGCGGCCGACGGCGGCGCCGGAGAGCCCAATGCCGATGAGGAAGGCGACGACTGCGGCGGAGACCCGGAGGCTCTCGGCCGCGCTTCCCACCAGCAGGGTGATGCCCACCACGGCGAGCACGCCGACCTCATCCGACGCGGAGAACAGAAAGGCGCCGATGCGCTCGCCGTAGCGCGAGCCGAGAGCGAGGAGAGCGGCGAGCAGAGCCAGGGCTGCGGCCACCGAAGCGAAGGTACCCAGGGCAGGGCCTCCCACGGCGACAGTGAGCAGCACCGGCAGAGCCACCGCCATGGCCAGATCCTCGGTCACCGAGATGGAGAGGACCACCGGGGTCTCCCGGTTGGCCACCCAGCCGAGGTCGGCCATGATCTTCGCCATGACGCCGGTCGAGGTTATGTAGGTCACCCCTCCCAGGAATACTGAGGGCAGGATGCCCATCCCGAGCAGGAGGCCGGCGGCGACTCCGGGCGTGTAGTTCAACACGAGGTTGACCAGGCCGGCCGCCGCCGAGGTGCGCAGCCCGCTCACCAGCTCCTGCGCTGTGTACTCCAGACCGAGCATCAGCAGCAGGAGGATCACCCCGAGGCTGGCGCCGATCTCGACGAACTCCTGCGAGGTAACCAGCGGGAGCAGCCCTCCGTCGCCGAAGGCCAGGCCCCCGAGCAGGTAGAAGGGTATGGGCGACAGTCCGAGCTTCAGGGCGACCCGACCCAGTACCGCCAGCAGCAGGATCAGCCCGCCGAGTTCCAGCAGCAGTCGAGCAGTGTGACTCACCTCACCCCGCACGCAGCATGCCGTCGACCGCCTCGATGCCCTCGGCCGTGCCCACCACGACCAGGGTATCCCCGGCCTCCATCCGGAAGTCGGGACCGGGAGCGGGGTGGGCCTGCATCTCGCGCACCACCGCGACGACGGAAACCCCGGTTCGGGTGCGGATGTGGCCGTCGCCGATAGTCCTGCCCGTGTAGGGAGAGTCCGCATCCAGGGTGAGCCAGTCGATGGCCAGGCCCTCTATCTCCTGGCGGAGGGCGGTCAGGTTCTCGACGATCTGAGAGCCTCCGAGGACATCGATCAGGGCACGGGTCTCGTCCTCGGTGAGGTCGAGAGTGACCCGCGCCGAGTCGGGATCTTCGGCGGCGCACAGGAACAACTCGCGCCGTCCCGAGCGATGGTGCACCACTCCCACGCGGAGGCCCTCTTCGGTAGTGAAGTCGTAGCGCATGCCCACTCCGGGGAGCGGGGTCTGCTGGATGGCCGTGGTCACGGAGTCGTCCTTCCAGGCTGAGGCGCCCATGATGCCACCCACCGGCCGGCGGCGGGCCGTCACCCGGCGCGCAGGATGCCGGCGGCGGCGGCCAAGCCCTCCGGGGTGCCTACGACCACCAGGGTGTCCCCCGCCGCGATGCCGAATTCCGGACCCGGTGCGGGGTAGGTCCGGTCGTCGCGGAGCACGGCGACCACCGACACCCCGGAGCGGGCGCGGATTCCCGCGGAAGCGAGGGTGGCGCCGGCGACGGGTGAACCGGGCACCACCTGCAGCCAGTCGAGGGAGAGGCCTTCGACGAACTCCTCGAGGCGAGCCAGCTTCTCGGTCACCCTGGAACCCCCGAGGACCTCCACCAGGGTGGGCACCTCGTCCTCCCCCAGGGTGAAGACGGGCGTCGCCTCGGCGGGGTCTCCGGCGAGACCGAGGTAGAACTCCTTGCGGCCGTCCTGGTGGTGAACCACCCCCAGACGGCGCCCCTCGCCGATGGCGAAGTCGTAGCGCACCCCGACCCCGGGGAGAGGAGTCTGCTCCACCTGGGCCATGTGGGAACCTCCTGCCGCCGACCCCACCATCTTGGCACTCCGGCGGGCGTCTGCTGCCGGGCGCGGCCGGGCCGGACCGGGCCGCGGCTCAGCCTACCGGCGTCCGCAGGTCCACTACCAGGTCGCGCTCGCGCTGGGCCTGCTCGATCACCTCGACGATCTCGCGTCCCACGAGTTCGTCCCGGGCGAGCAAGGCGTCGCGCAGGGCCTCGACGAGGTGGCGGTGAGTGGTCAAGAGGGCGGCCACCTGCTCCTTCTGCTTCCGTAGCAGGTCGTCGACGGCCCGTCGGGCCTGGTCGTCGGCGAGCACCTTGGCCACCAGATTGCCGCCCAGGGGCCCGTCATCCAGGGCGCGGAAGGAGATCAGTGACCCCCCCAGGCCCATGGATCCGACGATCTCCACCGCGACGGCGGTGGCGGCAGCCAGGTCGCCGGCCGGGCCGGTGCCCGACTCCCCGAACATCATCTCCTCGGCCGCCATGCCGCCCAGGGCGATCTGAATCAGCGCCAGTGCCTCGCTGTGCCGCTTGGTGTAGCGCTCCTCCACCTCGCTGTGGGCCAGCAGGCCGAGGGCGTCCTTGCGCTTGACGATGGAGAGCAGGTCGAGCTTGCGGCCCTTGCCCACGAGGTAGGCCATGGCGGCGTGCCCCGACTCGTGGACGGCGATGGTGGCCCGCTCCTCCGGGGTGTACTCGGTGGGCTCGGCGAGGCCGATCTCCATGTCGAGGCGGGCCCGCCGCAGGTCGTCCCGGCTGAGCCGGTCGCGTCCTCCGCGCAGGGCGAAGAGAAGGGCCTCGTCGAACAGGCGCTCCAGGCTGGCCGGGGAGTAGCCCATGGTGGTGGCGGCCAGGTCGTCCCGGGCCTGGTCGTCGAGCGTCTCGTCGTGAGCCTTGCGGGTGAGGAAGTAGTCGATGAGATCCCGGCGCTGCGCTCGGGCGGGCAGGCCGAAGTGCAACACGCGGTCGAAGCGGCCGGGGCGGAGGAGAGCGGGGTCGAGGTTGTCGGCCCGGTTGGTGGCGCCGATCAACAGGATGTTGGCGAAGGGCGCTCGCCGGGCCTTGAACTGGCGGTGGGGAGGCAGGAACTTGTTGGCGAAGCGGCGCAGGGCGTTGGCCCGCTTCATGGAGCGCGGCGGCTCGTCGAAGGACTGCATCTGCACCAGCAGTTCGTTGACCACCCCGCCGGTCCCTTCGGAGACCATCGATCGCTCGGTCCTCGCCCCGTCGGCGACCATGTGGTTCATGCCGCCGCGCCGGCCGCCGATGGCATCGAACTCCTCGATGAACCCGATGGCGCCGCCTTCTTCGCGGGCCACCTTGCGCAGGCGGCGGAAGTAGGAACGGATCTTGCGGGCGGTGGCCCCGTACCACATGCTTTGGAAGGCCGTAGAGGAGACGAAGAGGAAGGGGACGCCGGCCTCCTTAGCCATGGCCTTGGCAGTGTGGGTCTTGCCGGTGCCGGGCGGCCCTTCGAAGAGGAGGCCGCGGCGCGGCTGGCCTCCCATGTGGTCCCGGAAGTGCTGGTGGTTGAGGAACACCTCGAGGGAGTGGCGAACCTCGGTGAGCACCGGGCCCAGGCCGATCACGTCGTCGAAGGTCACCTCAATCTGCTCGGGCAGGAAGATCACCTCGGGGGAGCGGCCGTTGCTGAGCATGGGGACCACCAGGACGACCCCCAGCAGGAGGACGATGGCGATGCCGGGGATCCAGTAGACCGCTTCTGGAGGCAGATCGGGCCAGCCGGGGGAGACGGGGTTGCCCGCGATGAGCCGTACCCACAGCCACACGACCAGGGGTGACAGGACGATGGCGATGCGGCGCAGGCGCCGCCGCCTCTGCCGTTCCCGGGTCACTTGCACGTCCAGCGGCATGTGGTGCCCTCCGCGACTCCGTTCCCACAAGGTGTCTTCGACACTGTAACCACGGAGAGTGGTAGACGGCGGCCATATCGGCAGCGCTGGGTGTTCATTCTGCCGACAGCGGGGGACTAGTGCTCTGACCACGGACGTTCGCGCGGGTGAGCGGCGCCCCTCCTGCTCCGTCCCCCGCGTCATTGCAACCGATCACGGCAGGGCACCGGAGCGGACTCCCTCCACGAGGTTGGTGGTCACAGCACTAGTCAGCGGCGGTGACTTCGTTGCCGCTGCGGTGCCCGGCGGCGAAGGCGGAGATGTTGCCCAGCGTGGTGGCCGCGATCTGCTGCATGGCCTCGACGGTGAAGAAGGCTTGATGGCCGGTCACGATCACGTTGGGGAAGGTCAGCAGGCGGCTGAACACGTCGTCCTGGATGATCTGGTCGGAGAGGTCGGCGAAGAACAGCGACTCCTCTTCCTCGTAGACATCCAGCCCCAGGCTGCCCACTCTGCCGGTCTTGAGGCCCTCGACGACGGCCGCCGTGTCGATCAAGCCGCCGCGGCTCGTGTTGACCAGCATGGCCCCATCGCGCATCCTCTCCAGCGCGGCCCCGTCTATGAGGTGGCGGGTGGCGGGGGTCAGCGGGCAGTGGAGGCTCACGACCTCGCTGCGCTCGAGCAACGTCGGCAGGTCCGAGTAGGCAACACCAAGGGCCTGCAGGCCCGCATCGGGGGTGATGTCGTGGGCCAGCAAGCGGCAGCCGAAGCCGTGGAGGATGCGGGACACCGCCCGGCCGATGGCGCCGGTGCCGACGATGCCGACGCTGCGCCCATGCAGTTCCCGGCCGAGGAGGCCCTCGAGCGAGAAGTTGCCTTCACGAACTCGGGCGTGCGCCCGGTGGATCTTCCGCTCCAGGGCGAGCATCAGGCCGACGGTGTGCTCGGCGATGGCGTGAGGGGAGTAGGCGGGGACGCGGGCCACGGTCAAGCCGCGCCGGGCAGCGGCCTCGAGATCGACGTTGTTGATCCCCGAGGCTCGCAGGGCGATGAGGCGCACGCCTTCGTCGGCCAAGCAGTCGATGGCCTCGGCGTCGAGGGAATCGCTGACGAAGGCGCACACGACCTCAGCGCCGTGCGCCAGGGGGGCGGTGCGGCAGTGGAGGCGCTCTTCGAAGAAGACGAGTTCGTGACCGTGCTCGGCATTGGCCGCTTCGAGGAAGCGGCGATCGTAGGGCCGGGTGCTGAACACGGCAACGCGCACTTCGACGAGGGTACCGGGGCGGTGGCCGCACCCAAGCGCCCGGCTCGGCGGAGTCCGGCGCGCCTCCCGCGAGCCGTCCTTGAGGTCGGCACCCCCGACGGGGTCCGGAAATGTCGCTCCGGAGGCATAGGTTTGCCGCATGCCCTGTCTGGCCTGCGCCACGGCTCCCGTCGCCGGCGATGGGCTCTGCGTCGGCTGTCGGGCGGGCTTCACTCCCGGCACCGAACGGCGCCTCGACGGCGGCGTTCTGGTGCGCAGCGCCTACACCCACGCCGGGGCCGCCCGCCTCCTGGTGCATCGGCTCAAGTACGGGGCCCATCCCGCCGCCGCCGCCTTGCTGGCGAGTGCCATGGCCGCAGGGGTGCCGGCGGGAGCCGCCGCCCTGGTACCGGTTCCCAGGGCGCGCCTGCGGCGCTGGAAGTACGGTGTCGATCCCGCCCTGGAGTTGGCTCGTGCCCTGGGGAGGGCCCTCGATCTCCCGGTGGTGGTCGCCCTGGCCCCCGAGTGGTGGCACCGTCGGCGGGCCGGGCCCGGCGGGGCGAGGCGCGGCTTGCCCCGCTTCAGGGCCGTTCGTGGGGTGCCACCCGGTGCCGTCCTGGTCGACGATGTGGTAACCACGGGAGCCACGCTGCGCGCCGCCGGAGCGGTTCTGGGCGGGCCGCGGCGGGCGGTCACGGCCACCGCCTCCACGGGCGTCGCCGCCCCGGCGCCCTGGCCCACCCGGGGGTATAGTGAGAGGCAAGCCCCCTCCGGGGATGCCGACGACGGGAGAGTGCGTGCCGCCCGGAGCGCACCACTACCGGATCCCCCTTGCATTCCAGTCCGCTCGCCGTCCTCGGGTCGCGCCCGAAGGACGCAAAGGAGGTAGAGGTGGACGTTCGCGTGCGCGGTAAGGGCATGAGCCCGAGCGAGGACCTGCGGCGGCTCGCCGAGCAGAAGGTAGCCCGGTCCGGGCGGATGTTCGAGGACGCCGGCCCCATCGATGTCGAGTTCACCGACGAGCCGAATCCCCGCCAGGCGGGAGAGCGCTGCCGGGTCGAGATCACCGCCCGGGTGGCGACGCACCTGGTGCGCGTGGAGGCGGCCGGCGTAGATCATCGCTCCGCGCTCGATCTGGCCGTGGACAGGCTGGATCGCCAGTTGGGGCGGCTCAAGGAGCGCCTGGTCGAGCGGCACCGGCGAGGAGGGGACAAACAACTCAATAGCGCCTCCGCAAGCGTCGAAGAAACCGGCGGCGCGGCGGACCTGCCGATCGAGAGAGTGAAGCGGTTCGACGTCAAGCCGATGACGCCACAGGAGGCAGCCCTCCAAATGGAACTGCTCGGGCACAGCTTCTATCTGTTCCTGAACGCGGAATCCGGGCGGTACAGCGTGCTGTACCGGCGGCGCGGTGGTTCCCTGGGGCTGATCGAGCCCCAGTGACCGCGGTGCGGGTCCTCGTCGTCGACGACGTGGACCTCTTTCGGACCGGGCTCAGCGCCGCGCTGCGCGCCGCCGGCTTCGACATCTGCGGTGAGGCCGGTGACGCCGAGGGGGCGGTGACCGCAGCCGAGTCGCTCCTCCCCGACGTGGTGGTGCTCGACATCCTCATGCCGGGGCTCTCCGGCCTGGAGGTCGTTGAGAAGATCCTCGCCGTGTCGCCGTCCTCGCGAGTGATCCTCCTCACCGCCAGCGAGTCGGTAGAGGACCTCCTCGAGGGCATTCGCGCCGGGGCACGCGGCTACCTGGTCAAGGACACCGCCTTCGACAGCCTGGCGGCCGGCATCCGCGATGTGGTGCGGGGCGGGGCGGCGGTGTCGGCCCGCATGGGGGGCAAGCTCTTCGACATCCTGCGCGGGCATCTGCGCCACCAGGAGATCGTGGGCAGCCGCGAGCCCCGCCTCACCGGGCGGGAGATCGAGATCCTGCGCCACGTGGCCGCCGGGGAGACCTCGCGGGAGATCGGCCGGGTGCTCTTCATCTCCGAGAACACGGTCAAGAACCACATCCGCAACGTCCTCGACAAACTGGGCCTCCACTCGCGCAGCGAGGCGGTGCTGTACGCGGTGCGCGAGAGCCTCATCGAGTTGTGAGCATGGACTTCGCCGCCCACCCCGCCGCCCTCTCCGACGATCTCCCGCCGGCCGGGGACGCTGCCGGCGGCGAGGTTCCCGAGGCGCCGTCGCTCGATGAGGACCTGGTGCAGAGGCTGGCGGGCCAGTTCGCCCAAGGTGGCGCCGCCGATGCCGGCGCTACCGTGCTGCGCGACCTGCTGCGCATCGAGAGCCGCCGGCCCCGGGTCCATCGATTGCTGCGCGTCTGGGCGGGCAAGGTGACCTCGGCGGTGCGCGCCGGCGACCTCGCCCGGGCCGAGTCCTGGATGCGCGCTCTTGTCGTCTCCCCTACCTACCCGGCGGAGTTCGCCGACCTGGTGGCCGAGGCCCTCGACGAGGTCTCCTCCCCCGAGATGCTCGACGAGTTGGTGGTCCGGTTGGCCGCCGCCGATCCGCCGGTGACCGGAGCCGGGCTGGTGGCCGTCTGGGGGCAGCGCCTGGCGCGCCACCTCGTGACCGGCATGACCGTCGACGAGCCGCCGGTCAACCGGCGCTTCCTGGTGGAGTTCCTGTCCTGGGTGGGCCGGGAGGACGTCCGGTTGGTGGCTGCCTACACCGCCGACCCCCGCTGGTTTGTGGTGCGGAACGTGGCCATCGCCCTGGGGCGCACCGGCCGGGCCCAGGCGGTGGCGCCGCTGGAGTCCCTGCTCGACCATCCCGATCATCGGGTCCGGGTCGAGGCGCTCCGCGGTGTCTTCGCCCTGAGCCGGGGCGAGGCGGTGGCCCCCCTGGTGTCGGCCCTCTCCGACGCCGAGCCCAGGGTACGCCACGCCGCTCTCTCGCTGCTGCGCGCCTCGCCCAGCCGCGAGGTGGTAGGAGCCCTGGTGGAGTTGCTGGAGCGGCACCCTCCGGCGGCGCTGGAGGCCCGTCGGCTGGTGGAGATCATCGCCGAACGGGCCGATCCCGCGGCGCCGGCGGCCCTGGAGCGCCTTGCCGGCCGGCGGCGCGGGCGCGGCGCCGCCCGGGCGGTGCGCGAGGCGGCCCGGCTCGCCCTGGAAGGAGCCCGGCGGTGAGCGAACTCGTGGCCCGGGGCTTCCTGCGCGCCTTGCACCACGCCGCGGAGAGCATGCTGCGCCACCCGCCGACTCACCAGGCGGTGGAGGGCGCCGTCACCGCGCTGCACCAAGCCGCCGAGGCGCTCACCGCCGCGGAGAAGGAAGTGGTCATCACCGTAGGCGACGAAGCCCTCTTCCTCGGCTCCCGCCTGCTGCCCCACGCCTCCATCGAGTTCCACGGCATGCGGAGCGACCTGCAGCAGCGCGGAGTCGACTCCATAACCGTGCTGCGGGGCGCCTCGCGGCGTGACCTGGCCGACCTGGCTTCGGTGGCGGCGGGGCACGGCACCGATCTCCCCGCCGGGGGCACCGTGCGCCTGAACGAGCGGCCGCTGACGCCGGCGCAACTCGAGGCCCGCCCCCTTTCGGGGCTGCGCCGCACCTACGCCGCCTCGCTCGACGCCCTGCGGTCGGTTTCCTCGGGCCGCCGCCTGGAGTTGGGCAAGGTGTCCGGGGCGGTGGAAGGCTTCTTGCGGGGAGGGGCCGCCGAAGGCGGCCCCTCGCTGATGCTCGCCACCCTGCACAACCACGACGAGACCACCTTCTACCACTCGGTCAACGTCTGCCTGCTCAGCCTGGCGTTGGGCCGGGCGGCGGGCCTGAGCGACGATGAACTGCGCCCCCTAGGCATGGGAGCGTTGCTCATCGACATCGGGCGGGTGGTGCTCGACGACCCGGCGCTGCGTGCCCCGGGCCGCCTCTCCAACGAGGACTGGGCGCTGGTGCGCCTGCACCCGCAGGAGGGGGCGCTGGCCATCCTGGCGGCCACCCGCCCGGGGGAGGAGGTCGCCGCGCAGATCGCTCTGGAGCACCACGTCCGCTTCGACGGCGGGGGCTACCCCGACCTGGGTGGCCGCCGCCCCCACTACCTCAGCCGCCTGGTGGCCGTCGCCGACGTCTACGACGCCGTGACCAGCCACCGTACCCACCGTCCGGCCCGGACTCCGCACGAGGCGCTGGAGATCCTGTCGCGCGGCAAGGGGGAGGCGTTCGATCCCGACGTGGTGGAGGCCTTCATCCGGATGATGGGCCTGTACCCGCCCGGGTCGCTGCTGCGGCTGGAGAGCGGCGAGGTCGTCGTGGTGACCGCGGGGACCGGCGGGTCGCCTCGTGCCCTCGTGGTGAGCGACGCGTCGGGGGCGCTGCTCGAAGTCCCCGAACCGCTGGACCTCGCCGGGTGCCGGGTGGCCGGTGAACTGCTCTCCGACGACGTTGGAGTGCCGCCGGCCTCCCTGCTCGAGGCAGCGCTGGCCGCCTCCGGCGGCGGTCGCTGAGCCTCGCCACCGCTCTGTCCGCAGCGGCGGGCCGTCGATATGATGGCCGGTGCCATGCCCGTCCTCGCCAAGCTGCTGCGCGCCGGCGAAGGCCGCGCCATGAAGGAACTCCAGACCCTGGTCGGCCGGGTCAACGCGCTGGAGCCCGAGGTGCAGCCTCTGACCGACGCCGACCTGCGCGCCAGGACCGACGATTTCAAGGGGCGCCTGGCGGCGGGGGCCTCCCTGGAAGGCATCGAGGCCGAGGCCTACGCGGTGGTGCGCGAGGCGGCGCGGCGGGTGCTGGGCCAGCGCCATTTCGACGTGCAGGTCATCGGGGCGGGGGCGCTGCACCGCGGCATGATCTCCGAGATGAAGACCGGCGAGGGCAAGACGCTGGTCTCCACCATGCCGGTGTACCTCAACGCCCTCGAGGGCCGGGGGGTGCACGTGGTCACGGTGAACGACTACCTGGCCAAGCGTGACGCCGAGTGGATGGGGGGCATCCACCGCTTCCTGGGGCTGTCGGTGGGCCTCATCCAGGCGTCGATGCTGCCCGACGAGCGGCGCCCGGCCTACGCCGCCGATCTCACTTACGGCACCAACAACGAGTTCGGCTTCGACTATCTGCGGGACAACATGGCGATGAGCCCCGAGTTCATGGTGCAGCGGGGCCACCACTACGCCATCGTCGACGAGGTGGACTCGATCCTGGTCGACGAGGCGCGCACCCCTCTCATCATCAGCGGCCGGGTGACCGACGTCGCCAAGTGGTATCGCGACTTCGCCCGCATCGTGGAGCGACTGCGGCGCGACCTGCACTACGAGGTCGACGAAGCCAAGCGTGAGGTGATCGCTACCGAAGCGGGCGTGGCCCGGGTCGAGGAGATCCTGGGCGTCCCCAACATGTACGACCACACCAACATCGACCTGGTGCACCACCTCGACGTGGCGCTGCGCGCCAAGGAGATGTATCACCGCGACGTCGACTACGTGGTGACCGACGGCGAGGTCAAGATCGTCGACGAGTTCACCGGGCGGATCCTGGAAGGCCGGCGCTATTCCGAGGGGCTGCATCAGGCCATCGAGGCCAAGGAGGGGGTACGGATCAAGGAAGAGAACCAGACCCTGGCCACGATCACCCTGCAGAACTACTTCCGCATGTACGAGAAGCTGGCCGGAATGACCGGGACTGCCCTCACTGAGGCGGCGGAGTTCGGGCAGATCTACAAGCTCCGGGTGCTCGAGATCCCTCCCAACGAGGCGGTGGCCCGCCTCGACCAGCCCGACCTCGTCTACATGACCGAGCGGGGCAAGTTCGCCGCGGTGGTGGAGGACCTCGCGGCTCGCTACGAGCAGGGCCAGCCGGTGCTGGTGGGGACCATCTCCATCGAGAAGTCGGAACGCCTCAGCGACCTGCTGCGCAAGCGGGGCATCCCCCACGAGGTCCTCAACGCCAAGCACCACGAGCGGGAGGCGGCCATCATCGCCCAGGCGGGCCGGGTGGGGGCGGTGACGGTGGCCACCAACATGGCGGGGCGGGGGGTGGACATCCGGCTCGGGGGTAACCCCGAGGAACTGGCCAAGATGGAACTGCGCAAGCGGGGGCTGGAGCCCGACAACACCGAGTGGGAGGCGGCCTATCCCGAGGCGTACCGCGCCATCCGGGAGGTCACCGACGCCGAGCAGCAGCGGGTGATCGCCGCCGGGGGGGTGTACGTGCTGGGCACCGAGCGCCACGAGGCCCGCCGCATCGACAACCAGTTGCGCGGGCGGTCGGGGCGTCAGGGCGACCCCGGGGAGTCGCGCTTCTACTTGTCGCTGGAGGACGACCTGATGCGGCGGTTCCAGGGGGAGCGGGTGCAGAGCCTCATGCGCCGCCTGCGGGTGCCCGAGGAGGTGCCCATCGAGCACAACATGGTGACCAAGTCCATCGAGCGGGCCCAGCGCCAGGTGGAGTCGCAGAACTTCGAGATCCGCAAGAACGTCCTCAAGTACGACGAGGTGATGAACCGCCAGCGCGAGGTGGTCTACAGCTGGCGGTCGGGCGTGCTGCGGGGCGACGACCCCGAGCCCTTGCTCCGGGGCTGGATCGAACAGGTGGTCACCGGTGAGGTAGAGGAGTCCATCAGCGACGAGGTCCACCGGGAGGACTGGGACTGGGAGGGCCTGCAGCGTCGCCTCACCCCGATCTACCCGACGCGGCTGAGCCGCGAGGAGGCCTTCGCCCCGGGGGCCGGGGCGGCCGACGTCGCCGCCCGCTTCTGCGCCGAGGCGCAGGAAGCGTTCACGGCGCGCACCGCCGAGATCGGTCCGGAGTTCATGAAGCGCCTCGGCCAGGCGGTGGTGCTGGCCATCGTCGATGCCAAGTGGCGCGAGCACCTGGCCGAGATGGATTACCTGCGGGCCGGCATCAACCTGCGAGCCATGGGCCAGCGCGACCCTCTGGTGGAGTACCAGCGCGAGGCCTACGACATGTTCTCCGACATGGTCGACGGCCTGCGCCGCGACGCGGTGCGTACGGTGTTCCACGCCCAGTTGGTGGAGCAGTCGCCCCGGGTAGACCCGGTGGTGCGGCTGCAGGGCACGGGTGGCGCCGCCCTCAAGAAGCAGGCGTCGGCCAAGGGGAAGATCGGGCGCAACGACCCCTGCCCCTGCGGCAGCGGGCAGAAGTTCAAGCGCTGTCACGGGGCGGTACCGGCGAGCACCTAGGGCGGCCGGCGGCTCATCCGGTCCCTTCGGGACTTTGTCCCCTGTTACGGGCACGGCCGGGGCGACCATTCTTAAGGTATGCCTGAAGAATGCGACCCCGCCGGTAAGGGTCTGCCCGAACTTCCGGAGACCACCGAGAGCGAGGAGATGTACCTGATCACGGTGGCGCGCGCCGCGGAGGAGGGTGCCTCCGGCCCGATCCCGGTGGCCTTCGTCGCCGGTTCTCTCGGGGTATCGGTGGTTTCGGCCAACGAGAAGGTGCACCGGCTGGCCGGGCGAGGCCTGGTGGAGTACTCGCCCTACAAGGGGGTCGAGCTGACCAGCCAGGGCGCCGACGTGGCCCGGCGGGTGCTGCGGACCCGGCGCCTGTGGGCGACCTTTCTGGCAAGTCGTTTGGGCTACAGCCCGGCAGAGGCGGATGCTCTCGCCTGCCGGCTGGAGCACGCCACGCCTCCCGATGCTGCCGAGCGTCTCGCCGTCTTCCTTGGGGGCCCGCGCACCGGCCCGCAGGGCCTGGCGATTCCCCCGCCCATCGGGGAGGCCGCCCCGGCCACCCTGCCGCTGGCGGAGATCCCGGCGGGCACCGAGGTGGAGGTGGTCGCTCTCGGCGTGACCGGCGAGCCCGAGAGGTTCCTGATGGCGCACTCCCTGCGCCCCGGGTGCCGGGTGACCGTGCTGGCAGCCGGTCCTTCGGGGCTGCTGGTGGAAGCCGGAGGCCGGAGCGTGCATCTGGCCCCGGGGTTGGGTGCAGCCATCGAGGTGGTGGGGGGAGGCACCCGTGTGGGGGGGTAGGGAGCGCCGCCGGGAGCGGGCCCGGGCTCACCGGCGCGGCGGGTCCGTTGCCCCTGCTCCGGCCGGGCTCACCCTGGATCGGGTGAGGCGGGGCGGCCGGGTGCGGCTGGTGTGGGTGGGCGGCGGTCCCCGGTTGGTGCACCGCCTGGCGGCGCTGGGGATGGTGCCGGGGGCAGTGGTCACCGTGACCCGGGCCCACGGCCCGGCCGTGCTGGCGCTGCACGGGACCCGCATCGCCGTGGGCCGGCGCGCCGCGCGGCTCATCGAGGTCGAGGAGGCGGGCGTATGACGCCGCCGGTGGTGGCGATTGCCGGGTGCCCGAACGCGGGCAAGACCACCCTCTTCAATCACCTGGCAGGCGCCCGCCACTCCGTGGGCAACTGGCCGGGGCAGACGGTTGAGCGGCACGAAGGGACTCTCTCCATCGACGGGGAGGAGTTCCGGGTGGTGGATCTGCCGGGGATCTACGGGCTGGTCGCGGTGTCGGCCGAGGAGTCCATCGCCACCGGCTTCCTGGCCGGAGAGCGGCCGGCGGCGGCGATCACCGTCGTCGATGTCACCAAGCTGAACACCGGCTTGCACCTGGTGGCCCAGGTATCCGAGGCCGGGATCCGCCAGGTGGTGGCCCTCAACATGTGGGATGTGGCCGACCGGCGCGGCCTGACGGTAGACCTGGGAGCGCTGCAGGAGGCGCTGGGTGCCCGGGTGGTGCCCACCGTGGCGCGGCGCGGGGAGGGCATGGTGGATCTGCGCGCCGCGGTGGCCGAGGTGGCCCGCACCGCCGGCCCGCCCACCCCCATGGTCATCGACTATGGGCCGGTAGTGGAGCGGCACCTGGGGGCCCTGGTCGAGGCGGCGGTGGACATCCCGGAAGTGCTCCGCCTGGGACCTCCCCGCTGGGTCATGCTCCAGTTGCTGGCCGGGGACGCGGAGACGCGTCGCCGCGTCGGCGCCGTAGCCGGGGGCGAAGCGATGCTCCGGGCCGCCCAGGGGGAGGCGGCCGCCATCACCGCCGAGACCGGGAGCGCCGTCGAGGTGGTCCTGGCCGAGCGTCGCTTCGAGTGGGTGGCCGGCTTGCTGGCGCGGGTCGCCATCGGGGCTCCGGCCGGCACTAACTGGTCGGATCGTTTCGACCGGGTACTCACCCATCGGTGGCTCGGCTTGCCGGTCTTCCTGGCAGTCATGTGGGTGGTGCTCCGGGTGACCGCCGACGTCACCGCCCCCTTCGTCGACTGGGTCGACGCCACCATCTCGGGGCCGGTGAGCCGCTGGGCGGCCTCGCTGCTGGGGGCGGCGTCCCTGGACGGCGGCTGGGTGGAGAGCCTGGTCGTCGACGGCATCCTGGCCGGGGTGGGTGGGGTGCTGGCCTTTGTCCCCGTGCTGTTCGGCCTCTACTTGATGCTGGCCCTGCTGGAGGACTCCGGGTACATGGCCCGCACCGCAGTGGTCATGGATCGGGCCATGCGGGCAGTGGGCATACCCGGGAAGGCCTTCCTCCCCATGATGGTGGGATTCGGCTGCACCGTGCCGGCCATCTATGCGACCCGCACGCTCGACTCGGCGCGCGACCGGCTGCTGGCCGGACTGCTGACTCCGTTCATGTCCTGTGGGGCGCGCCTGCCGGTGTACGTGCTGCTCGCCGGCGTCTTCTTCGGCGGCCGCCGCAGCACCGTGGTGCTCGCCATGTACCTCCTCGGCATGCTGGTAGCGGTTCTCATTGGGCTGCTGCTCTCCAAGACGGTGCTGCGCGAGACCGACCCCACGCCGCTGGTCATGGTGCTGCCCGATTTCCGCTTGCCCAACGCCCGCACGGTGTGGTCACTGGTGCGTTCGCGCACCTGGGCGTTCATCAAGGGGGCGGGCACGGTGATCCTGGCGGCCAGCGTGGCGGTGTGGCTGCTGCTGGCCATCCCGGTGGGGGGCGGCGGTTTCGCCGACACCGATGTGGAGCGGAGCGCCTTCGGCGCGGCGAGCAGGGGGGCGGCGGTGGCTTTCGGGCCGGCGGGCTTCGGGGAATGGCAGCAGGCGGGGGCGCTTCTCTCGGGCTTCATCGCCAAGGAGGTCGTGGTCAGCACGCTGGCCCAGCTGTATGCGACGGACGGCGCCGACCAGGAGGGGAAGTCCCAGAGCCTGGGCGCCGATCTGCGGGAGATCGGATCCGGGTTCGCCCGAGCGGCCGGGGAGACGCTGCGCGCCCTCCCCGGAGTGGTGGGCCTGGGCCTCATCGACCTGGATGACGATTCACCGAGCAGCCTGCAGTCGGCGATCCGCACCTCCTTCGGAGCAAGCAGCGGCGGCCATGGAGCCTTGGCCGGCATGGCCTTCCTGGTCTTCGTGCTGCTCTACACGCCCTGTATAGCGGCGGTGGCCGCCTTCCGTCAGGAGTTCGGGACCCGCTGGATGTGGTTCATCGTGTTCGGCCAACTCACGGTGGCTTGGCTCGGGGCTCTGGCTACCTTCCAGGTGGGCCGTCTGCTGGGGTTGGGATGAGGCTGGCGGCCCTGCTCCGCGCCGTGGAGGAGTCGCCCGGGACGGTGACGGTGGCCGACCTGGCGAAGCGCCTGAGGGAGAGCCCCGAGACGGTGCGCGCCATGCTGGCCGCCCTGCGAGCGGCGGGGCACCTGGGCCCGGAGGGGAGTGCCCGGCCGGGCACCGAGGAGTGCGCCTCCGCCGCTTCGTGCGCGGTGTCTTGCCCCGGGCCGGGGGATTGCCCCTTCGTGGTCGACCTGGGAGTGGGGCTCGAGGTCAGGCGGCAGTAGGCCACCGGGGCGGCTCTGCCGGAGCGTGCGGCGGTGCCCGCCGGGGCGTGCCCCACTCCCGGCTCGTCGGGCGCGCCACCAGCACCCGCCGCCGACGTCCGGTGCCCCACTAACCTGCGCTTCCTATGGATCAGGATCCTCGCGCCGCCATCAAGTCCCTGCGGGCTCGCCTGCACGACGCCCGGAGGTTCCTTTGACGTCGAGGCCAAAGCGAACGGTCTCGAGGCGCTGAGGGCCCGGGCGGCAGCGCCGGACCTCTGGCAGGACCCCGATCGGGCCCGGGAGATCACCCGCCGCCTGGCGCGCGACGAGTCGATCGTCGCCCGGGTGGAGCGCCTCGCCGCCGCCCTCGACGACGCGGCGGTCCTGCTCGACATGGCCGCGGAAGAAGAGGATCCCCAGGCCGCCGCCGAGGTCGTCGCCGACCTGTTGGGCGTCGAGGACGACCTGGCGGACCTGGAGGGGGAGAGCCTCTACTTCGGCGAGCACGACGACCGGGCGGCGATCCTCAGCGTGCATGCCGGCGCCGGGGGAGTGGACGCCGCCGACTGGGCCGACATGCTGTTGCGCATGTACCTGCGCTTCCTGGAGGAGAGGGGCTTCGAGGTCGAGGTCGACGAGGTGCTCCCCGCCGAGGAAGCCGGCATCCGCTCCGCCACCCTGACCGTCCGGGGCGAGCACGCCTACGGCATCCTGGAGGGGGAGCGGGGGGTGCATCGCCTGGTGCGCATCAGCCCCTTCGACTCCAACGCCCGCCGCCACACCTCGTTCGCCGGAGTGGACGTGATCCCCGAGGTGGAGGCGGCCGAGGTGGAGATCGACCCCGACGATCTGCGCATCGAGACCTTCCGTTCCCAAGGTCACGGGGGCCAGTCGGTCAACACCACCGACTCCGCAGTGCGCATCACCCACCTGCCCACCGGGATCGTGGCCGGCTGCCAGGTGGAGCGCTCCCAGATGCAGAACCGGGCCAGGGCCATGGCCCTGCTCACCGCGCGCCTGGCGGAGCGCCTGCGCCGCGAGCACCAGGCGGCGCTCGAGGAGATCCGCGGCGAGCAGGGCGAGGCCGCCTGGGGCCGCCAGATCCGCTCCTACGTGCTGCAGCCCTACCAGATGGTCAAAGACCTCCGCACCGACGTGGAGGTGGGCAACGTCCAAGGGGTGCTCGACGGGGACCTGGACCGCTTCGTGGAGGGCTACCTCCATTGGCGCCGGGCGCGCCGGGAACAGGCCGGGCGCCAGTAGCGCGCGGGTCGGGCGTGGGCCCATCCGGGGGGGCGAAGCCGTCTGAGGGTCCCTCAGGGGCCGGGCCGCCGGCGGCCCGGCTACCTCTCAGAAAACCGGCCCCCGGCTAACCTGCGCGGTGCGTCCGGGGACGAGCGGGAGGGGCGAGTCGCGGGCGTCGGCACCGCAAGAGGTTCTTCATGATCCGGCTCCAGGATGTCACCAAGGTCTACGACGGCGGGGTGGTCGCCGCCCAGGGGGTGAACCTGGAGATCGAGAAGGGGGAGTTCGTCTTCCTGGTGGGGCCGTCCGGCTCGGGGAAGTCCACGCTCATCCGCCTGTTGCTGCGCGAGGAACTGCCGACCGGCGGCGACCTGTGGGTGGCCGGCAAGCATGTGAACCGGCTCCCGGCGTGGAAGGTGCCGCTCCTGCGCCGGGCGGTGGGCACCGTCTTTCAGGACTTCAAGCTCCTCCCCTCCAAGACGGTGTACGAGAACGTGGCTTTCGCCCTCGAGGTCATCGGGCGCCCGCGTCATGTGGTCCGCCAGCAGGTCCCCCAGGTGCTGCGCCTGGTGGGACTGGCCGCCAAGGCCGACCGCCTGCCCCGGCAGCTCTCCGGCGGCGAGCAGCAGCGGGTCTCCATCGCCCGAGCCTTCGTGAACCGCCCCCTCATCCTCTTCGCCGACGAGCCCACCGGGAACCTCGACCCCGGTACCTCGGTGGGGATCATGCGCCTGCTCGACCGCATCAACCGCACCGGCACCACCGTCGTCATGGCTACCCACGACCACGCCATCGTCGACGCCATGCGGCGCCGGGTGGTAGCCCTGGAGCGGGGGGCGGTGGTGCGCGACCAGAGCCGCGGGGTCTACGAGGCGGTGCTGCCCTTCCCAGAGGGGCGCGATGAGGAAGAGGCGGAGTAGGCCGTGCGCTTCCAGTACCTCCTCACCCAGACCGTGCAGGGCATTCGGCGCAACCCGCTGGTGGTAGCCAGCGCGGTGGTAGCGGTGCTGGTCACCCTGGTGCTGGTGTTCGGGTCGATCGTGGTGCGCTGGTCCATCGACCAGGACATCGGACGCTGGGACGACAACGTGCGGGTGATCGCCTGGCTGGGGGACGTGTCGCCGGACCAGGTGTTCGCCATGCAGCGGGAGATCGCCGAGTGGCCCGAGGTGGACGAGGTCGTCTACTTCAGCAAGTCACAGGCGCTCGAGGAGTTCCGGGAGTTGTTCGCCGACCAACCGGCCCTCATCGATGTGGTGCAGGACGACCCTTCGGTGCTGCCCCAGTCGCTGCGCATCAAGCCCACCGAGGTGGGCAACTACGCCGACATCCAGAACCGGGTGGCGGTGTACCCCGGGGTGCAGCAGGCGACGGCGGCGGGGGAGGAGATCGACGCCCTCGTGGTGCGCTCCAATCGCATGCGCACTTTCGCCGTGGGGGTGTTCATCGTCCTGGGCACGGCGGCCCTGGTGCTGATCGCCAACACCGTCCGCATGGCGGTGTACGCCCGGCGCGACGAGATCGCCATCATGCGCCTGGTGGGGGCGGGCAACTGGTTCATCCGGGTGCCCTTCTTGCTGGAGGGCCTGGTGGAGGGGGTCACCGGCGCCGCCCTGGCCGCCCTCATCGTGGGACTGGGTCACAAGCCCATCGTGCAGATGCTGAGCACCGTCGCCGATCCCGACGCCATCGTGGTCCCCGTCCAGTTCTTGCTGCAGCAATCCCTGCTGGTGCTGACCTTCGGGGCGGTCACCGGCCTGCTGGGCAGCGCCCTGGGCATGTGGGGCACCCTGCGGGACTGATGTCCCGCCGGATCGCCCCGGAGGGCCCCGGGGTCAAGGTGGTCGCCGTCAATCGCCGGGCCCGCCACGACTACGAGATCATGGAGTCCTTCGAGGCCGGCCTGGCCCTGCTCGGGTCGGAGGTCAAGAGCCTGCGGGCGGGCCGCGCCGACCTCAAGGACGGCTACGGCAGCATCGAAGGCGGCCAGGCCTGGCTCATCGGGGTGCACATCTCGCCCTACCAGTTCGCGCGCGAGGGGGGCCACGAGCCCGAGCGCGCCCGCAAGCTGCTCCTGCACCGGGGGGAGATCGAGCGCATCCGGGGCAAACTCGACCAGAAGGGTCTCACCCTGATCCCGCTGCGCCTCTACTTCAAGGCGGGCAAGGCCAAGGTGGAAGTGGCCCTGGCCCGGGGCAAGGCCAGATACGACAAGCGGGAGACGCTGAAGCGGCGCCAGGCCGAGCGCGAGATGCAGCGGGCCATGCGGCACAAGAGCATCGACTGAGCCGCCGCTCGATGCGGCAGGTCAGTCGATGCGGCGGGCCTCAAGGAAGGCGGCTCCTCCGGCAACGAGGCCCGCGGCGACCGGCATCCAGTAGGAGATGAGCCGGTAGACGAGGGTGGGGGCGAGGCCGGCTTCGGGGGGAATGGCGAAGACGACCAGGGCTCCGATGAGGCCTGCCTCGGCGAATCCCAGGCCTCCCGGAGTCCCGGGGAGCCCTCCCGCCAATTGGGACATGCCGAAGGCGGCAAACACCTGGGCAGGGGTGAGGCGTACGCCGAAGGCGAAGAGCACCAGGCCCAGAACGGCGGCTTCGGTGATCAGACGCGTTGCCAGCAGACCCACGGTGCGGGGGTCGAGGGACTGGTCACAGAAGGCAGGCGCCAGTCGGTCTCGTAGGCGTGAAGGGAGGCGGCCTACCAGACTTCCCAGCCGGGAAGACCCGAAGGTGAGGAGGCCGCCCAAGCCCAAGAGGGCCGCTCCCACCCCGGTGGCCGCCCCGGCCGCCTCGGGGAGGATACGTTCCCGCAGCCCGATCCAAACCAGCACGCCGCCGGTGCCGGTCAGCAGACCGGAGTAGTTGAGCGTGGTGGCTCGCACCGCGGCTCCGGCGGTGCCCGGCAACTCGGGGCGCGCCGACCAGGCCATAGCCACCGGGGTCACCGCCCCGCCGGCGGGGAGCAGTCGGGCCACGCCTGCTCCCAGGAGCGCTGCCCTGAAGGCAGAGCGGCGGCGAAGGTGCCTGTCCTCCCGCGCCAGGCCGTGGCGGAACTGCTCCCCGAACAGCCAAACGGCGGCCCATTGGGCCGGTACCGCTGCCGCCAGGAGTGAGAGGCCGAGAGGGCCGGGAGAGGAGAGTCCGCGGCTGGAGAGAATCCAGGCGAGAAGTCCGGCGTAGCCGAGGAAGACGATGATTCCTGCGGCCAGGAGGAGGACGGTCCGCCCGCGCATGTCAGGCCGTGGCGGGCCGGTCCGCATCGGGACCGGGTGGGTCCGAGGGCTCGGCACGGGGTGGCTTCCAGTCGAAGACCACCCGCTGGAGGGCCGCCCTGAAGCCGGGTTCCCGCTCATCGCCGCCCTGGGCGCGGCGCGCCATCATGAGCACGGCCAGACCGGTGGCAACGGTGATCTCCGTGCCGGAGAACGGGGCGAGGGAGGCGTAGACGGGCAGCACGCCCCAGCCGGCGAAGCCGCCTATCCCACCCCCCAGCTTCCAGCCGGCCATAGCCCAGGCGGCAGGCCAGACGACCAGCGCCGGGTTGAGGCCGAGCAGTACGCCGGCGGAGGTGGCCAGGCCCCGCCCGCCGCGTCCCTTCAAGAACACCGACCAGTTGTGGCCGGCCACCGCCGCCAAGCCGGCGGTGGCCGCCGCCGCGCTGCCGAGGCTGGCGGGCGCGAGGGTGAAGGCGAGCAGTCCCTTGGCGCCGTCGAGGACAGCGGCCAGGGCGCCGGGCTTCCAGCCCACCGTCCTGGTCAGGTTGCCGGCGCCGACGTTGCCCGAGCCGACGCGGCGGATGTCTACTCCCCGCCGCAGGCCGACGAGGAGGGGGAACGGGATCGAGCCCAGCAGGTAGGCCGAGGCGGCCACCAGGAGCAAGAGCGCCGGCTCAATCATGGTGAGCGAGGGTATCAGACTCGGTCGGACCGTCCGGCGGAGGGCGACCGATTCCCCAGGTCGCCTCACCGTTGTACAGTGGGTAGTGCGCTTCGCGCCCTTGGGGGTGAACTGGTTTCGACTCTGAGGGTTGAGGCGACGGCAGCGAGCCGAGGTCCCCGGAGTCCTCGCTAAAGAGCCGGGACAACCAACAAGTGCCGAGCCTGAACTCGCACTGGCCGCCTAACTAGTCGGCCCGTCCGCCCGGAGGGTGCCCCCCTCGCCGGAGCCGGGCGTCGCAATGGGGGATGCCCCCGCCGGGGTGCCGTGACCGGCGGGTCAAGCCGACTGCGGCTGGGGTGGCGGGAGACGCGCCGGTAGCGTCCCGTCACCCGAGAACCAGCTATCGGCTGCGCTCGGAGACGCCGGCGTTGAAACTCAGAGGACCGGGGTTCGACTCCCCGCACCTCCACCGATCGGGCGGCCCCCACGGGGGCCGCCCGGCGCGTTCGCATCGGGGGTTGTCTCAGGGCCTTGCCGGATGGGCAGCAGGCCGGTGCGGGGTGTTGAATGGCACCATGAGACCTCGAGCCGGCGGCGACGCCGGGGCGAGGGGTCGCTTCGAGAGGGGGATGTGATGCCGGGGGGAGACGAGATCGACCTCGGGTCGATCGAGCGCTTCATCAAGCTGGCGGTGCAGTCGGGGACCATCGACTCCAGCACGGCGCTGCGGCTGTGGGGTCTTGCCTGCGCCGCGTCTGCTCCACCTCCGCCGGCTCCCGCCCCGCCGCGTGCTCCTTCGCTCGCGCCTCAGCAGGTGGCCGCCGCCGAGGCGACCTTGGACGCCGCAGCCGCCTTTCTCGACCGGTCCGGCGGGCGCTTGCAGGTCGGGCTCCGCCAGGCACTGGAACGGGAGGTCATCTCGCTTCGTCGGGCCCTGCAGGCCGCCGACGGTGAGTCGGCCACCCGGTCCGAGGGGCGCCTGGCGGCTGCGCTGGCCGCCGCCGGCCGCAGCCTGGAGGTCGCTCCGGCGGCTGCGGCCTCTGCACGTCCGGTGGTCGTGGTCACGCCGCCGGGGCCTCCGCCCCCGTCTCCGCCGGTTGCGCCGCGCCGACCCGCCGGCCCCACCTGGTCCGAACGCCTGCAGGGTTACCTCGGCCGGCTCCGCCGGGCGGTGGGCAGCGACTTCGCCATCCACGGGATCACCTACCTGGGGGTGTTCCTCGCTCTGGTGGTACTCGTGGTGTTCTTCGCCGTGGACGACTACTTCGGCCGGACGTTCCGCATCCCCTGGACCCGCCCGTTCATGTTCTTGGCCTTCCCGGCCTTCTTCTTCGTGCTCGCCTGGGTGTTGCGCCACCGCAGCGGGATCCCGCAGGCGGCGGTCGCCGTGGAACTGATCGGAGCGGTGCTGGTGCCGGCCATGGTGGCGGCGCTGTTCCGGGACGGTTTCTGGTTCCCCCCCAACGTCGAGAGGCTCGGACGGTGGGCGGTCTATGCCGGCTCGGGGCTGCCGGCCGTGCTGCTGTTCTGGTGGCTCGCCCGGCGGCGGCCGTTCTACGCCTACCTGATCGCTCCCACGATCTGGACGGTGGTGGGCGCGCTGGGCCTCTACGTGCACTTCGAGTGGATCGACATGCCGGGAGATGTCCCGGATATGCCCGAGGGGATCTCGGCTTACCAGGTGGTCCTGATCCTGGCGGTCATGGCGGCCTCGGTGGTCGTTGCCTCGGTGATCCGCCGCACCAGGCTGGGCCGGCTGGCCTCGGTCCCGACGGTTCGCATGGCCGCCGTCCTGGCCCCGTTCGTACTGCTTGCCGCCGTGCAGTTCGCCTACTCCGACGCGGTGCTGGAGGGGCCTCCCGGGGTAGGGCCCGGCCTCGCGCAGATGGGTTTCCCCCTCGCTCTGGCGGCCGTCGCCGCGGGGGCGGTCTTCCTGGCGGTCCGTTGGGCCGCGTTTGCCTGGGAGGGCCTCCCCGCCCGTATGCGCCGGGAGATCCCGGCGGTCGCCGCGGTGTTGGGCGGCGCCGCGTTGGCGGCGGCACCGCCGCTGGGCCTGGCGGAGGTCCTGCCCCTGCCTTGGGTGGGAGCGGCCCTGTGCGGCACCGGGGTCGTCCTGGCTGCCCTGGAACGGCTGCCCGGTTTCGGCACCCGCGCCGGCTCGTGGGTAGCGGCCGCGGCCGCTTCCGCAGGCCTCGCCGTGTCCCTGGGCGGGGGTGGCGCCACCCTGGCAGCCTGGGGGGTGGTCGCCGTGGCCCTGGCTGCCTTCCCCGCCGGAACGCGGCGATTCTTCCGTGCCGGCGCGGTGCCGGCGGCCGCTTCCCGGGCGCTGCTCGAGGTGGCCGTGCTGGTGGCGCTCGGCGCCGGCGCGGCGCGGCTGGCCTGGCCGGAGGGCACGGTGTGGGTGCTCGTAGGGGCGGCGGCAGTCCTGGCGGGGCTCCGCCGGGCACCTCACTTGCCGGGCGACATGGGGGGGCTCCCCGGGGTTCCGGCGGCCATCCTGGTGGCCGCCGGCCTCGGGGTGGCCGCGGCCCGCGCGGCAGGCGGGACGGGGCCGGGCTACGCCGCCTCAGGGGCCCTGATCCTCGCAGCCGGCCTGGTGGTGCTCCTGCTCGACGCACCGTGGCTCGTTCGTCTCCTGCCCGGCGTGGGCCTGCTCGCGGCCGGGGGCCTGGTCGAACTGCGGCCCGCTCTCGACGCCGGGGAGTGGACGGGAGCGGCGGCCGACGCTGCGGTGCTGGGAGGTCTCGGCCTGGCGCTGGTGGGGGATGCCCTCCTGCGTCGCTCGGGCCGATTCCGGATATGGCACGCCGGGTTGGGCCATCTGCTCGCGGTTGCCGCGGCGGCTCGCAGCCTCCCCCACGAACGTTCGGCATTGGTCGGCCTGGCGGTCCTGTTCGCGGCGCAGGCCGCCGAGGCGGCGGGGGTGGAGCACGGGCGATCCGTCCTGGTGGCGCGCCTGACGGCTCGTTCGGGCGTCTCGGCTGCCTGGGAGGCTCTGCCGGCGGCGGCCGCGGCGATGGCGCTGCCCTTCATCATGGTGCTGGCCGGGCGCCGAATCCCCGGCGTGGCTGCTGAGAGCGCGCGGTCCGGCCTGGTGCTGGCAACCACCGCTCTGGGTCTGGCCGGAGGGTCGCTGCTGTGGAGGAAGCGAGCGCGGCCACGAGTGGTCACTGCCGCGGCTGCTACCGCGGTAGCCCTGGCCGGCGTGGGCTGCGCGGCTCCCTCGGCCACCGGTCTGCTGCTGGCGACCGGCGCCGCGACGCTGAGCACCGCCATCGTGGCCATCGGGTGCCGTCTGCCGTGGGCGGTGAGCCTGCCTTGGACGGGGGCTGCCGGCACCCTTTTGCTGGGGCTGTGGCGCGCCGGGGTGGCTCCTCTCGACCTGCGCTTTGGGGTGCTCGGCTGCGGGGCGGCGCTGGCCGCCGCGCCCGCCCTGGTGAACTGGCGGCGGGGACGGCCCAGGCCCACGCTGGGGCCCTGGCTGTGGCCTCCGCTGATGCTCGGCCTGGGCTTGCTCGGAGCGGCGGTTGGCCTCGGCCTGGCAGAGACGCGGCTCCTCGCCGTGATCGCCCTGCCGACCGCGGGGGTGATGGCCTTCGCGGGGTGGAGCTCGCGCCTTGGGGCGGTGTCGCTGCCGGTGACGGCCGCCGTGGCTGTCGCCTATGCCCATCTCCTGGGGAGTCCCTGGCCGGTGTTCTCTGCCGGGGTTCGCTGGATGCCGCTGGCGGCGGTCCTGATGCTGGTCGCCGCGGCGCTTCCCGGCCGACGCGGCTGGCGGCCGGCGGCGGACCCGTCGCCGGGCACGCTCGTCGCCGGCCTGGTGGTGGCCGGCATGGGAGTCGGCGTCGGCGCCCACCAGGGCGATGCCGCTCCGGCTCTCCTGTGCCTGTCCGGCGTGCTGACGATCGTCTGGGCGACGCGTCGGGCCGAGGGCTGGCTGTGGGCCGCGCTGGTATCCGCCCTGGTCGCCGGCCTGGTGGCTGCCCCTGAATGGTGGTGGCTGGCCGCGACCGCCGGGGCCGATGCGCTGGTCGTCGGGGCTCTGGCCGTGCGCCGCGCCGAGAGCGACACGGGGCGGCTGCTGTCCTGGTTGGCCGCCGGCCTGGCGGCGGTGGCCTTCGGGGCTCTCACCGAATGGGGCCAGTGGGCGACGGTCCCGTTGCTGGCAGCGGCGGCGGCGGCGGCGGGGGTCAGCCTGGTCGGGGCCACCACGCTCGGGGTGCGGCGGTCTTGGCGGCCGGGTCTGGTCATCTGGCAGTTGCCTGCCGTCGCCCTGGCGGCAGGGGCGGGGCTGACCCTGGCCGTTGCCGGGCATGCCCGGCTCGGCCCGGGCGCGCTGGGGGTGGATGCGGCGGTGATGGCCGGCGGCGCCTTGGCGACGGGTCTGGTGGGGACTCTCCGCTTGTGGCCCGCTCTGGCCGGCGGATCGGCGGCGCTGGCGGCCGGGGCGTACGGGTGTCTGGCAGGCTGGCAGCACTGGGACGCCGATCTGGTGGTGATCATCACTTCGGCATCCGGCGCCGCGCTGGCCGGGGCAGGGGCCTGGCTGAGTACCCGTCGCGTGGGGCCGCGCCGGGCCCTGTGGCATTGGCCTCTGCACGGCCTGGCGCAGGCGGCCGCGGTGGCGGTGGTTTCGATCGCTTTGCACGAGTTCGCCACCTCCGAGGCCCTGGGGACCCTCTTCGCGGTGCTGGCGGCCGAGGCGGTGCTCTTCGGCCTGATCGGCACCGCACGGCGCCACGGCGGGCTTGTCGCCCTGTCCGCGCTCACGGCAGCGGGGGCGTACGGGTGTCTGGCAGGTTCGCTGGGCTGGGAGGCGGCGACGGTGGTGGGGGTGACCGGGGCGGTGGGTGCGGTGCTGGCCGGGGCAGGGACGTGGCTGAGCTACTGGCGCTCGGCGCCCGCTCGAGTGGCGCTCTGGCGCCTGCCCTTGCACGGCGCGGCTCAGGTGGCGGCGGTGGCGGTGGCCGGGGTAGCGCTGCAGGAGTTCTCGCCTCCCGGGGGCCTGGGGGTGGTGGCGGCGGTGCTCGCCGCCGAGGCCTTTCTGTCCGGGGCCGTGGGCACTGTCGAGAGGTGGCCCTATCTGGTGAGCCTGTCGGCCCTCTTCACCGCCGGGGCCTACGGGTGCCTGGCGGGATGGCTGGATTGGAGTACCGATCTGGTGGTCGGGGTGACGGCGGGGCTCGCCGTCCTCCTGGCGTCGGTCGCCAGCCTGCTCAGCCGCCGGGAGGGAGCGGATTCGCGGGCCGACCTGTGGCGGCTGCCGCTGCACGGCCTGACCGAGGCGTCGGTCGTGGCGGTGGGCGTCGCCGGTGTTGCCGGTTATGCGCCCGCCGGGGCCCTGGGCGTGGTAGCCGCGGCGGTTGCCTTTGAGGCGGTCTACGTCGCGGTGAACGTCCGCTGGCTGCCCGCAGAGGCGAGTCCTCGTCACCTGTCGGCGGGTTTGGCCGCGATCGCGATCTTCCTGGGCCTGGCTGCGGTGGGCCAGACGGATATGCCCACGGGGCCGTGGGTGCAGGGTGCCGCGGCCCTGGGCCTGGTGGCGGCAATCGGCTATGGGCTGGCCCGCGCCGACAACGCCTGGCGGGAGCCGCTGGCCGTCTTCGCCGGCCTGGTGGCGCCCGGGGCCGCGATCGCCGCCACCTGGATGGCCGGGGCTCCTTATGCCCACACCGCGGCCGCGATGGCGTTCGGCGGTGCCGGCCTCGTCGCGATCGGCCTCCTGAAGCGCCGGCTCGCCTTCCTCGAAGGCGGCCTGGTCGTCTGGCTGGGTGCCGGCCTGATCGCCTTCCGCCGAGAGGTGGACTTCACCAGCCACTCGACCGTGGTTCCGGTGGCGGTGGCGCTGTTGCTGGTGCTGGAGGTGGAGCGGCGACGGCGGCGTCTGGAGGGTCGGGAGCCCGCAGGGCCGGCGCGGCGCCTCCTGGAATGGGGCCTCATGCTGGCCCCGCTCGTCGTGTCGGTGGCCGACGCCACGGTGCAGCTCTGGTACCTGGGAGTGCTGGCGGCCGAGGGAGCGGTGCTCATGGCATGGGGCATCCTCACGGCGGTGCGCCGGCGAGCCCTGCTCGGGGTGGGGGCGCTGGGGGCGACCATCCTGCTCGCGGCGATCATCCCGCTCTCTCGCGGGATCCAGGGCGGTCTGTCGGACACGACCTGGCTGGCCGTCGGCGCCGGAGCCGCGGTGCTGCTCATCGCCATCGGCTCCACGCTGGAGCGGCAACGCCGGCGCATCGGCCGCGCGCTGGCCGCGGCGAGCCGGGCGATGGAGGGCTGGGAGTAGGGGCCGTCGCCACAGCGCCTCCTCGGCGCGGCTACTCGTCGGGCTTCTCCCCGGTGTCGCCGCACCTCTCCACGATCGGCGGCGGGTTGCGGGCCCGTGGACCCGGGGTTTCTCTGGGGCGGTGCGGGGGGCAGCGGCAGGCGTGGATCCTCGGCAGCGTGGTGGGGTGGGAGAGGCAGGCCCGGTGGGAACACGGCGGCTGCGGCGAGAGGTTTGCGGCCAGCGCGCCTACCCCCGGGCCAGGTACCCCTCCAACTCGGCCAGCAACTCGGCCCGGCGCCCGTCGTCCAAGAACGCGGCCTCGATCCCGTTGCGGGCGATGGTGGCCAGTTCCTCTCGGGTGAGGCCGAGAGCCCGCTGGGCCGCCAGGTAGTTATCCCCGACGTAGCCGCCGAAGTAGGCGGGATCGTCGGAGTTGATGGTGATGCGCACCCCGCGTTGCAGCAGGCGGCGCAGATTGTGGTCCCGCAGGTCGGGGAAGACCTGGAGTTTCATGTTGGAGAGGGGGCAGACGGTCAGGGCGATGCCCTCCGCCGCCAGGCGCTCCACCAGGGCCTCCTCCTGCTCGCAGGCGACCCCGTGGTCGATGCGCTCCGCGCCGAGCAGGTCCAGGGAGTCCCGGATGTACTCCGGCGGACCTTCTTCCCCGGCGTGGGCCACTGCCCGCAGGCCGGCCTTCCGGGCCCGGGTGAAGGCCTCCACGAACTTCTGCGGTGGATTGCCCCGTTCGCCCGAGTCGAGGCCTACGCCGATGATCTCGCCGAAGAACGGCCGGGCCTCTTCCAGGGTGTCCAGGGCCGCCTCACCGGAGAGGTGGCGCAGGAAGCACATGATCAGGTGGGTGGTGATGCCCAGGCGCTCCCGGGCGTCGGCGCGGGCTTGGGCGAACCCGGCCATGAACACCGGGAAGCCGATGCCCCGCTCGGTGTGGGTCTGGGGGTCGAAGAACATCTCGGCGTGGCGCACGTTGTCGGCGGCCGCCCGCTCCAAGTAGGCCCACATGAGATCGTAGAAGTCCGCCTCGGTGCGCAGCACCGCCGCCCCCTGGTAGTAGATGTCCAGGAACGACTGCAGGTCGGTGAACTCGTAGGCGCGTCGCACCTCGTCCACCGAGGCGAAGGGCAGGGCCACTCCGTTGCGCTCGGCCAGGCGGAACATCATCTCGGGCTCGAGGGTGCCCTCGATGTGCAGGTGCAGTTCCACCTTGGGCAGGCCGCCGACGAACGCCTCCATCGCCTCCTCCACGGGCCGGGTGCCGGCAGCCTAACGGCCGGGCTCTGCGGTGCGCCTCGCGTTTCGTCGGAGAGCGTGTGGGCGGCCCGGCTCCGGGGCTCTAGGATGCGGCCGTGAACCCCAGCGATGGGAGCAGACTGTGAGAACGAAGTGGACCTGGGTAGTGGTGCTGGCCGTCTTCGCCCTCGTCGTGGCCGCCTGCGGCGACGACGCGGCGACGACCACCACCGCCGCCCCAACTACTACCGGCGCTGAGACCACCACTACCGGCGCTGAGACCACCACCACCGGGCCGGCCGAGCAGCTGGTGTTCGGCATGATCCTGGTGGGCCCCTACAACGACCGGGGATGGAGCCAGGCACACTACGAGGCCGGGCAGTACCTGGAGGAGAAGCTCGGGGCCCGGATGATCTACCTGGACAAGGTGAACACCGCCGACCGGCCGGAGACCACCGTGGACCAGGTGGCGGCTCAGATGATCGGCGAGGGGGCGCAGCTGGTCTTCGCCACCTCCGACGATATGCGGGACGGCATCGAACTGGCCGCCGAGCTCTACCCCGACGTCCCCATGGTCTGGTCGTCGGGCGACAGCGCCTGGCCTGAGGCGGGGGCTGCCTACCGGCCCGACCTGGCCAACCTGGCCAACACCATGGGCCGCATGGAGTACGGCAAGATGATGGCCGGTTGCGCGGCCGCCCTCTCCTCGGAGGCCGGCAAGATCGGTTTCCTGGGCCCGCTGATCAACGCCGAGACCCTGCGGCTGGCCAGTGCCGCTTACCTGGGCGCCCGGTACTGCTGGGAGGAGTTCCGCGGCGAGGATCCGGCCACCCTGGCCTTCCGGGTCGACTGGATCGGCTTCTGGTTCCACATCCCCGGCTTGACCATCGATCCCACCCAGGTCGCGAACGACTTCGTGGACAGCGGGATCGACGTCATCATCTCCGGCATCGACACCACCGAAGCCCTGGTGGTGGCGGGGCAGCGCAGCGCGGCCGGCGCCACGGTGTGGGCCATCCCCTACGACTACCACGGGGCCTGCGACGAAGCGCCGCAGGTGTGCTTGGGGGTTCCCTACTTCAACTGGAACCCGGCTTACCTGCGTCTCGCCCAGTCGGTGCTCGACGGCACCTTCCGGGCCGAGTGGGAGTGGTTCGGTCCCGACTGGGACGACATCAACAACATGGAGACCTCCGGCATCGGGTTCCTCCCCGGGACGGCCCTTACGGGCGAGAACCTGGCACTGCTGGAGCAGTTCATCGACGGCCTGGCCGACGGCTCGATCAACCTGTTCACCGGGCCGCTGAACTACCAGGACGGGACCCCGTTCCTGGGCGACGGCGAAGTGGCCACCGACGTGCAGGTCTGGTTCATGGAGCAACTGCTCGAAGGCATGGTGGGGGCCAGCCGGCCCAGCTAGTGCCCTTGCCCGACTGCTGCTGGAGAGGGGAAGGCCGCTGGCCTTCCCCTCTCCGGTATGGCGGTGGGGAGCCCGGCCCTCTAGCCTGCCGGCCACGATGAGCCTGGAACTGCGCGGCATCCACAAGCGCTACGGCTCGGTGCGGGCCAACGATGGCGTCGACCTGATCCTCGAGGCCGGGTCCATCCACGGGCTGCTGGGGGAGAACGGAGCGGGCAAGTCCACCCTCATGAAGGTGCTCTCCGGTTTCGTGGCTCCCGACTCGGGTCGGGTCCTCCTCGACGGCCGGCCGGTTCGGCTCGGCTCCACCCGGGCCGCCATCCGGGCCGGCATCGGCATGCTGCACCAGGATCCCCTGGTCTTCCTCCCCTTCACCGTCCTGGACAACTTCATCCTCGGCAGCGGAAGACGGGTGCGCCGGGCGGCGGCGCGCCGCGACCTGCAGCGCATGGCGGACCAGTTCGGCTTCCGCCTCGACCCGGAGGCGCCGGCCCGCTCTCTCACCGTGGGCGAGCGCCAGCAGCTGGAGATCGTGAGGCTGCTGTGGCTGGGCGCCCGGGTGCTCATCCTGGACGAGCCCACCACCGGCATCTCCGCCACCCAGCAGGAGCGTCTCTTCGCCACCTTGCGGGCCCTGGCCGAGCAGGGGATGATCGTCGCCTTCGTCTCCCACAAGCTCGAGGAGGTGGAGGCGCTCTGCCGGCGGGTGACGGTGATGCGGCGAGGGAGGGTGGTGGGCGAGGCGGATCTGCCCTGCCCTACCGAGCGCCTGGTGGAGATGATGTTCGGCCGGGTGCAGGTGCCGGTGGTGCGGGAGCGGGCCGCGCCCGGCGACGCGGTGTTGGAGTTGCAGGGGATGCGCCCTGCCGACCGCGGCGTCGCCGAGTCGCACACGCTCGCCGTCGGCCGGGGTGAGGTGATCGGCCTGGCCGGGCTCGAGGGCAGCGGGCAGCGGCCTTTCCTGCGCACCTGTGCCGGGCTGCAGCGGCCGGCGGAGGGGAGGATCCGCGTGGCCGGACGCGACCTCACCCGGGCGCGCTACCGGGAGTTCCGCCGCGCCGGGGTGCACTTCCTGCCCGCCGGGCGCCTGGAGGAGGGCCTCATCAGCGGCCTCACTCTCACCGAGCATTTCCTGCTCGCCTCCCCGGGGGGGAGCTTCGTGATCGACTGGGCCCAGGCCGAAGCCGAGGCCGCCGCGACCATCGCGGAGAACCTCATTGTGGGCTCCCCGCGTTCGGCGGCCGAGGAGCTCAGCGGCGGCAACCAGCAGCGCCTGCTCCTTTCGCTGATGCCCTCCGAGGTGCAGGTGCTGCTCATGGAGCACCCCACCCGGGGCCTCGACCTCGAGTCCGCCGACTGGGTGTGGCGTCGCCTCCTGGAGCGCAGCCGCCGGGGCACCGCCATCGTCTTCGCCTCCTCCGACCTCGAGGAACTGCTCCGCTACAGCGACCGCATCCTGGTCTTCTTCGCCGGGAAGGTACTGCGCGAGGTCCCCGCCGAGACCATCAGCGGCGAGGATCTCGGGTACCTGATCGGCGGGAAGGATCCCCGGTGAGCGTGCTGGCCCGGTCCCGGAGCGCCGCCACCGCACTGTTGCCCTTCGCCCTCGTTCTGGTGGTGGGCGTTCTCCTCCTCATCTCGGTGAGCGCTCCCCCTCTGGAGGTGTTCCGCCTCATCTTCCAGGGGGCGCTGGGGAGCCAAGCCGGGCTCTCCACCACCTTGATGGTCTGGGTGCCCCTGGTGCTCGCCGCGGCGGGCCTGGTGGTGACCTTCACCGCCGGGCTGTGGAACATCGGCATCGAGGGGCAGATCATCGTGGGAGCAGTGGCCGGAGCCCTGGTGGCCCGGACCGTCATCGGGCCCCCGTTGCTGGTGATCCCGCTCCTCATCCTGGCCGGGGCGGTGGGGGGGATGCTGTGGGGGCTCCTGGTGGGAGTGCTGCGGGTGTACGGGCGGGTGAACGAGATCTTCGGCGGCCTGGGCCTGTTCTTTGTGGCCACCGGCCTGGTGGTGTACCTGGTCATCGGCCCCTGGCAGCGGGCGGGCAGCGCCTCCACCAGCGGCACCGACCTCTTCCGGCGGGAAGCCTGGCTGCCCCGGGCCGGCGGGTGGCGCTTCTCGTGGGTGGCGCTGGGGCTGGCCGTCGCCCTGGTGGTCGGGGTGTACCTGCTGATGCGAGGAACCCGCTTCGGCCTGCGCCTGCGGGCAGTGGGCCGCAACGGCCGCAGCGCCTTCCTCATGGGGATCACCACCAACCGGCACCTGCTGGCCGCCTTCGCCCTCTGCGGGGCGCTGGGCGGCCTCGGCGGCGCTCTGCACGCCGCGGGCTTCCACCACAAACTGGTCCCGGCGGTGTCGGGCGGCTACGGCTTCCTGGGCATCCTGGTGGTGCTCCTCGCCGGCTTCCGGGCGGTGTGGATCGCCCCTATCGCCTTCTTCTTCGCGGTGATCTCGGTGGGTAGCACCCAACTGCAGTTGCGTCTGCAACTGCACTCATCGCTGGCCGGGGTGCTCCAGGGGGTCCTGGTTCTCTGCGCCTTGCTCGTCGGAGGCTGGCAGTTGCGCCGCGCCCATCTGAGCCGGCGCCGCGCGGAAGAGGGGGGGTGAGGCCGTGCACCAGGAGACGCTGGATTTCGTGGTGGCCACGCTGGCCTCGATAGTGGCCGCAGCCAGCCCCCTGGTATACGCCGTGGTGGGAGAGACCATCACCGAGAAGGCGGGGGTCATCAACCTCTCCCTGGACGGCAGCATCATGCTGTCGGCCATGGCCGGCTTCGCCACCGCCTTCATGACCGGCAGCGTCCTGCTCGGCTTCGTGGTGGCGGCTCTGGTCTCCATGGCCATGGCCCTGGTCATCGCCTTCTCTTCCATCGAACTGCGGCTCAACCAGATCGCCATTGGTTTCGTGCTCACCCTCCTCGGCGCCAACCTGGCCTCGTTCCTGGGCCGGTCCTACGTGGGGGTGAGGGCGGCCGGGGTGCCCCACCTAGGCATACCCTGGCTCGAGGACCTCTCGCTCAGGATTCCAAAGGTGGGCAGCTTCAGATTCGGGGCCATCTTCTTCGACCACAACCTCTCGGTCTACGGCAGCTTCCTGGCGATTCTGCTCGGCTACTGGTTCGTCTTCCGCACCCGCCGGGGCCTGGAGCTGCAGGGCGTGGGGGAGCGGCCCGAGGCGGCGCACGCCCGCGGCCTGGCGGTAAATCGCCTGCGCTACTTCTACACCGTGCTGGGCGGCGCCCTGGTGGGCCTCGCCGGCGCCGCGTTCTCCCTCGATGTGCGCTTCGGGTGGCGAGAGGGGCTCACCACCAACTACGGCTGGATCGCCCTGGCGATCGTCATCTTCGGGGGCTGGCATCCGGTGCGGGCCGCCGCGGGCGCTTACCTCTTCGGGGCCCTCTCCGTCTTGGCCCTGAAGCTGCAGCCGCAGCTCCCCGACCTCTCTCAGATACTGCCCATCACCCCGTTCGCCCTGATGATCTTCGCCCTGCTGCTCGTCTCCCAGGACTGGTCGCGCCGCCTTGCCGACCGCTACTCCCGTTGGCGGAGGCTGCTCAGCGGTGACCCGCCCTCGGCCATCGGCACCGCCTTCTGGCGCGACTAGGAAAGGAGCACCCGTGGCCCGTCCGATCTGGAAGCAACTGCTGGCAGAGGATCTGGAGGCCTTCCGGGCCTACCTGGTCGGCCTGCCCGCGGAGGAGAGGCCGCGCTACGGCCTGCTGGGGGTGAAGGCCTCGTGGTGGTCGCGCCTCGGGGGCGGGGCCCGGCCCTTCGTGGCCCTCCTGGTGGGAGACCGGGTGATCCTCTCCAAGCGCTCCTTCCGGGCTGGGCGGGAGATGACCCGCCACGAGTACCCGGCCGCCGACCTGAAGGCCATCAAGGTCCGGCGGGGGCCTCTGCTCGAGAGCGCCAGGCTGAGGTTTGCGGACGGCTACGCCTTGCGGCTGGGGAGTCTGCCGCGGCGGCAGACGCAGCCGTGGGAGCGACTCCTGGCCGGAGAAGAGGACGCCCTCGACCCGGCCGGGCTCTCACCGGAACAGCTCACCAACTTCTGCCAGGCGGCAGCCGCCCTGGGCCTGGGGCCCGATGCCCCCGGCGCCGAGGCTGCGGAGACCGAGGCTGCGGAAGCCGAGGCCGCGGAGACCGCAGCCGCTCAGTCGTAGAGGGTCGCCAGCCACCCCGGGCGATCGGGGGCCTCGCCTTCCATCAACATCTCCCGCCACTCCTCGTCGGTGAGGCGCTCGCCGCGCGGCACCCAGAACTCGTAGAAGGCATAAGTGCCGCCGACGGCAACCTGGAAGTGCCCGGCGTCGTTGGGCACCAGCACGTAGATGGTGTCGAAGCCGCCGGTGGCGATCTCCAGGGCGTCCCACGGGTTCGAGAAGATGTCCACCACCACGGGAGCCTTGCTGTCGGGATCTCCGGCGAACCCGCCCATGCCCATCTCGTCGGGTTGTCCCTCTCCGGCGAGCAGCCAGATGAGCTCGAACTCGCTGCCGATCCCGGCCAGCCAGTCGTTGTCGGCGGCCGAGATGGGCCTCCCCGCCAGTTCGTCGCGGGCGATGCGCCCGAAACGGGCTTCCATGGCGATCAGGCGGTCGAGCAGTTCGGCGGTGGCGGCGGGCAGGAGGTCGCGGCCGGCCAGGCCGGAGCGGAGGAGGCCGGCGGCCTCGGCGAGGCGCTCGAAGGGGACGGGGTCGGGCTCCACCCAGTGGCGGGGCGGGGCCGGGGGCAGCGGTTCGTCCCCCTCGGCGAAGGCCTGCTTGGTGTAGAGCACGGTGTCGTGCTTCAACTCGGTGTAGGAGCCGAAGCCCCCCTGATGGGCCCGGGCCGCCCACGCCTCGCTCTGCATGTAGTCCGGGAACGGACCGCCGTGGGGGAGCCACATGGGGAGGATGGCGTACAGCCAGGCGTCGTACACCGTGGAGCCCCAGTCGGCTGCGGGCCTGGCGGCGACCAGTTCGCGCAGGAGAGCCAGCCGCTCCGGGTACTCGGGATAGGCCTCGGCTACGCCGGCGGCCTGCTGGATCCCCAGGGCCCAGTCGGAGCCCATGGCGGCGGCCACGTCGAGCACCGAGGCCTCGAGGCGCGACCACACCTGGGGGTGAACCAGTTGGTCGAGCAGGAAGGCGTCGAGGGTGAACCGCGCCCCCATGGTCCGCATCGAGGCCGCCTCGGCGTCGATGAGCACCGGGCGGGCGGCGCGCAGCGCGTCGGCTACGGCGGTGAGGAACCCGTCGTCGGCCAGCAGGCTCGGGTCGACCCCGCCTTCGGAGCAGCACCAGGTCGCCCCGGCCGCCACCAGTTCCAGGGGGGTGTAGTCGTCGGCCGTTCCCACCAGGAAGGAGGTGGACTCGTAGATGCGCTCCCAGGCGTCGAGCAGGGCGGCGTCCTCGACGAGGAGCACGCTGAGCAGTACCCCGCGAGCCAATGCCTGCGGATCGGCGATGGGGAAGGGGGTGGATCCGAGCAGCGCCATGGCGCGGAAGTACCGCGTCAGGTCCTCGCTGCGGGTGTAGTGGCCGCGCGGCGCGGCCAGGGTGTAGTCCACCTCCACCCCGAGGGTGGGGGACACGGCGAAGGCGGCGTGCAGTTCGGCCAGGGCGACTTCCTCGGCCGCCCGTGCCCCGATCTCTCCCACGTCGAGGCCGAGCAGGGTGGCCACCGCCTCCAGGTGTTGGGCCACGTCGTCGGCGGCGGCCGCCGCCGGGGTGCCGGCGAGGGCGGCGCGCTGCTCCCGAGCGGCCTGGGCCAGGCCGCCGACGAGTTCCTCGAGGCGGGGGAGCAGGGCCTGCGCCTCGATGTCGCGCAAAGCCTTGGAGAAGACCAGGTGCCACATGTGGTACCCGGCGTCGGTGGTGACGTATACCGGGCCGTCGGCGTAGCGGGCCCGGTAGGTGTAGATGGGGTGCAGCGTGTCCTGGGGCCAGGAGCCGTCGAGGGCGAACCCTTCACTTTCCAGACGGCTCCGGAGGTTCGTCCCGGACCAGTCCGTGACTTTGAACTCCCAGTAGACCTCACCCAGCGAGGTGGGGTGGCCGGGGACCACCGTGGGCCCGTCGTCGAGCAGGGGGATGGGGATGAAGGAGCCGAAGCCGGCTCTCCCCGGGAGGGCATCGGGCAGGGGACTGGCCTCTCCCTCCGGCAGCGTGGTGGTGGTGGCTCCGGTAGTGGTGGTCGTGGGGGGAGAGGTGGTGGTGGTCGTCGCGCCGGTAGCGGGGGGCGCGGTGGTGGAGGGAGCCGTGGTGGTGGAGGGAGCAGCGGTGGTGGTAGAGAAGGCAGTGTCCCCGCTGCAGGCGGCGAGCAGGACACAGGCCAGGAGGACGGGCAGCAGGCGGCGGGCGCGGCGCATGGGGACTCCCCGGTCGAGGTGCCGTCCCCAGTATCGTCCTTGAAGCGCAGTGCGTGCGACTCGGCCTCAGGGCGAGCGGCCCAGGATGACCGGATCGAGGCGCCCGTCGCCGTCGACGTCGGCACAACGCGGCTCCCCGAAGCCGGGAAGCTCCCGGACGGGGCGCAGCCCGAGGCCGTCCCAGACGGCGGCGCCGGCGGCTACCACTTCCGGGTCGTCGAGGGCGGTGTAGGCCAGCGCTACCGCTCCGTCGCAGACGGCCAGTTCGCCCACCGGACGGGGCAGGTAGCCGGCCGCCCACCGGGCACGACCGCCGAGGGTGAAGACCCCGAGGTGGGCGCTGCGCCCCCGAGAGTCCACCCCCACGATGCCGGGGCGGGTTTCGCTGAGGGCGGAGGGGCGGAAGGGGTGGCGGTACGACACCACCAGGTCCGGGTCCCCGTCGCCGGTGAGGTCACCCACCGCAGCCGCGACGAGGTCGCCCCGAGTGAAGGCGAGGTCGGCGGGCGGGCGGAGCACCGGAACGGGATCAAAGGAGCGGGCCAGCGCCCACCACTCCCCGTCCAGCAGCACCGCGTCGCCCCCGGGGAGGGCCCAGCCCGAGAAGCGCACCCGGAAGTCGCGGTGAGCCACCCTTCCCAGCCGGTAGGCGAGCACCCCCTCGGCATCGGCGAGCACCTCCAGCAGGGCGCCGCCGCCGGCGGCGTCGCCGGAGAGGAGCGCGCCCAGGCCGGCGACCGTGAGACTGGTCCGGCCGAACCGACTATGGGACGTCGTCGCGGCCGGAGGGCCTCCTCCGACGGCAGCCGTCACCTCCGGCGCCGAGCGAAAGAGGCCGGGCGAGGCTACGGAGAGGCCCAGCGTGGGACCAGGCGACCAGGCGTCGGGCGGCCCGGGGATCCCGGAGCAGCGCAGGCGCGGCGTCGCCGGAGTTCCGGTGTCGAGGGAGTGCGGCTGGGGACAGGCGACAACGTCGAACCCGGCCGCGGCCAGGAGCGCGCCGGCCTCTGCGTCGGCGGCGGCGACCACGGCGAGATCGGCGCGGCGGGCGGCGCGGCGCACTTCCCGGAAGATCCCCTCGGGGTCGGCGGTGGCCACGGCGGCGGCGTCACCGCTCAAGTCGACGGTGCCGGCGATGAGCAGGCGGACGGGCCGCTCCAGTTGACCGGAGGAGGCGGGGGCGGAGGCACAGCCCGCGGCCAGGATCAGGGGGAGCACGAGGGCAAGCCGGTGCATCCCACCAATGGTGGCACGCCCGCCGGCGCGGCGCCCCGGAGGACCCGACCGGCCGTCCCGATTGGCCGCCCACGCGGCTAGCGTGCCGGGGGTGCCTGAGGCCTACATCTCGGTGGATGTGGAGACGGCCGGGCCGGTCCCGGCTTCTTACGCCTTGCTGGCCATCGGCGCCTGCCTGGTGGACGATCCCCGGCAGACCTTCTACGCCGAACTCAGGCCCACCACTCTGGAGGCGGATCCGGCGGCGCTGGCGGTGAGCGGCCTCTCTCTCGAGGACCTCGCCTCCCACGGCGCGCCCCCCATTGAGGCCCTGGCCCGCTTCACCGCCTGGGTGACGGAGGTGACACCCCCCGATCGCCGGCCGGTGTTCGTGGCCTTCAATGCACCCTTCGACTGGATGTTCGTCGCCGACTACCTGGCGCGCTTCGGGGTACCCAACCCCTTCGGGCATGCCGCCCTCGACATCAAGGCCCTGTACATGGGCGTCACCGGCGAGCCGTGGGAGCGGACCTCGTTCGCCGCCGTGGCCGGCCGTCTCGGCCTCGAGGTCACTCTGCCGCATCACGCCCTGGAGGATGCTCTCCTCCAGGCCGAGATCTTCCGCCGTGTGCTGGCCGGGGTCCCTCCCCGGCGTCGCCGTTCCCCTCGCCAGGAGGTATCCCAGTGAGCCCCGATCCCACCCCCCGCGCCGACCTCGACCGGATCGTCGCCTCCGCCCACCGCCTCGGCGTGGAGTTGGACGAGGCCGATGCCCTGCAGTGGCTGGCGGCGGTGGCCGCCGCCGAGGGCGAGGAACTGGTGGTCGACGACGCCACCGGGGTCTTCGGCCACCGGGTCTCGATGCTCGACTTCAGCCCGGAGGACCTGGCCCACTTCCGCGCCGTGGGCCGTCTGGTGGGCTTCGACGACGCGCCCGGTGTGGAGACGGCGCTGGCCCTGTCGGGATCCGCCGCCCAATCGAAGATCCAGACCTACCCGGGGGACTGCGACTACTTCGAACGGGTGAACCTCCTGGCGGCCACCCGTGAGGAGGCCTGCCGCCGTCTCGCCACCCTGATGCGGGAGAAGGCCCTGGCCACTCTCACCGGGGAGACCTACCGGCTCATCGAGGTGAAGTACGGCAACTACCCCCGCGACCTGGAACGGGACGGCCGGCTCTGCCGGGCGGGAACCCCCATCGCCTGGAAACCCGAGGAGATCGTCGCCGGGAGGCTGGTGGGGCGGACTCCCGACGGCGAGGAGGTCGAGGTCGGCTGGGACGAGGTGGCCCTCGACCCGGGATGGTGCAAGCTCGACTGGGTGGTGGCCGACCCGGTGCGGCGCCAGGTGGCCAACGCTTCGAACATGCTCGACGTCACCTGGGAGGCCCCCGACGGCGGCATCACCCCGCTCGACGGGTACCTCGACCCCTACTTCCAGGAGGTGTACCTGGAGGCGGAGTCGGTGCCCGTCTTCTCCAAGCTGGTGCGCCACGTCTCGCCCGACGCCCTGGCGGAGTACGTGGCGCAACTCGAGGCCGAGGTCCGCAAGTACGTGGCCCGCGACCCGCGCAACTACGGGAAGGCCGCCAAGCGCATGTACAACGTGTTTCGCCTCAGCGGGCGCTACGTGGAGGCCGCCTTCCTGAGGGAGCTCTTCGACGAGCCGACCGCGGTGCTCTACCAGGTGCATGCCGTGCTGCGCACCGTGGAGGAGGCTGCCGAGCCGGGGTCGGCCATCTCGCTGGAGACGGTGCTGGCCCAGGTGGACGGCCTCATCCTCGACGTGATCCGGGCGCTCGAAGGTCCGGAGGAGGAGGAGATCGTGCGCCTGGTGCTGCAACTGCGCGACACCCTGGTCCGGGAGGGGCAGAGTGGGCTGCGTTCGGCGGCGGTCGAGGCGGCCCGGGAGCGGGTGATCAATCTGGTCAACAACTTCTTCCACGAGAAACTGGTGGGGCTCCCTTCGATCGCGGCCTACCTGGAGGAGATGGGCGCCGGGGAGTGAGGCCGCCGGCCGGGGTGTCGAGAGGGCGCCGCCCCCTCAGGCGCGCAGCGGGGAGCGAAACGAGCCCATCCAGCCTTGCATCTCGGCGGGGTCGGGCTCCACGGGGAAGGGGTCGCCGGCGGCCGCCCGGGCTTCCGGGGCGAGGGCGCGGTAGACGGTCTGGTACTCGTCGGCCATCTCCTGCGGCGTGGGCAGGGTGGGCCCGATGGCCGCTGCCTGCCGGCGGAGGGCGGCGAGGGCAGCGGGGTCGGCCAGCAGGCGCGCCAGCGCGTCCGCCACCGCCGCCGGGTCCCAGGGGTCCACGGTGATTCCCCCGCCCAGGCTGCGGATGCGCTCCCCGATGGCGCCCAGGTCGGAGCCGACCACGGGGAGGCCCAGGCGCCAGGCCTCCGATAGCGTGTAGGAGTAGGTCTCCGCCCAGGGGGAGAGGAGGAGCACCAGGTCCACCCCGGCCGCCGCCAGCAGCCCGGGCAGTTCCTCACGCCGATAGGTGCCGTGGAGGACCACCCGGCGGCGCGCCTTCTTGCCGAAGCGCTCGCGGCCGAACAGGTGCCAGGTGATCCCCTGGTCGTCGAGGGCCTCTATGACCCGTTCGAGCAAGTCGTCGCCCTTGTGACGCCCGCCGTAGCCGAGCACGGCGACGTGCCGGCCTCGCCCGGCCGCCGGCAGCAGGACGCAGGCTTCGGCGACGCCGTGAGGGCGTACCGTGAAGCGAGGCCGCAGCTCGGGCATGGCCGCCGCCAGGATCTCCCGGGCGGCCGCCGAGGGAGTGATGAGCGCGTCGGCGCGTCCCAGCAGGCCCCGGTACACATCGCGCCACTCGGACACGGCGCATCCGGCGAGGCGGCGGGCCCGGTCTTCGCAGCCGGGGCAGGGCGGTCCCCCGGCGAGGCTGGTGCACGGAGCGCCCGACGCGGCGTCGAGCAACTGGGCGCCGGGGCACAGGGCGAAGTAGTCGTGGAGCGTCCAGACGATGGGGATGCTCCGGCGGTGGGCGGATTCGAGCAGGGCTCCCAGCACCGGGAGGGGGGTGCGCATGGGGTGCTGCACGTGGAGCAGGTCGATCCCGGTGTCGAGGAGGCGGCCCACCCAGGGGTAGGGGTCGGAGACGCTGCCCGGCTCGAAGGGGAACTCCAGCCGGGTGCCGGCGCCGGGGCGCCACTGCAAGGTGCCCCGGGCCTGGGGGTCGAAGCTCAGGACCACGGGGTCGATCCGTTCCCCCAGCGAGTCGATCAGATCGCCGGCGTGGAGTTCGGTGCCGCCGATGATCCCGGCCCACAGGCGATTGTGGACCAGGTAGAGGATCCGCCGCCGCGGAGACTTGGTGCGCCGCAGCAACTCGAGGCCGAAGCGGCTCTGCACCCCCCAGAGGGGATTCTGGCGAATGAAACCGCGGACGACCTCGTGGTAGCGGGGCCAGGCCCCGGCCAGGCGATCCAGGTTCCCGGCCAGGTCGCCGCCGCCGGACTCGGCGAAGGACACCCCGCCCTCGTGCCACACGAACAGGGTGTCGCAGAGCAGGTTCAGGTAGCCGCCGTCCCGCATCCGGCAGGCCAGGTCGTTCTCCTCGCCGTAGCCCGCGCCGAAGCGGTCCTCGTCGAAGAGGCCGCAGGCGTCCAGGGCGTCCCGCCGGTAGTAGACGCAGAAGCCCACCGAGGTGGGGATCTCGATCCGCTCGCCGGTGCCGGAGGCCCGGGCCACCTCGTCGAGCAGGGCGAGGCCTACTCCGGGGGGGAAATGGTTGGGGCCGAGCCACTGCGGCACCGAGCAGATGGTGGCGTTGTTGGACAGCGGGGTCACCGAACCCACGCGCCGCGACGAGTGGGCGACGGAGCGCAGCCTCTCCAGCCAGCCGGGAGGGACCTCGGTGTCGCTGTTGAGCAGGACCACATCGCCCGGGGCCTGGCGCATGGCCTCGTTGCTGTTGCGCACGAAGCCGAGGTTGCGCGGGCGGCGTAGCACCGTGACCCGGGGATCGCGCGCCGCGAAGCCCGCCAGGAGCCCGGGGATACGCGGGTCGGGGCTGGCGTCGTCGGCCACCACCAGGCGCACTCCTTCCCCGGTGGTGTGGGCCACCACGGATTCCAGGCAGCGACGCGTCGCATCGTGGCCGTTGTAGACGGGGACGACGACGTCGACCGGTGGCCGGGGCACGGTCTCAGCCCCTCCGGGGTCGGCCCCGCCGGCGGAGGCCCCGGGCCAGGCGCGAGGGCCGCAGGCGACGCGCTTGGAAGCCGAGCCAGCCGCGCACCTTGCGCAGACGCCGCAAGCGTCGCACTTCCTCCAGGGCGGCGTAGTGCTTCTGCCGGATGGCGGCGTTCTCCTCGAGCAGGGCGTCGTAGGCGGTGCGGTGGTGTTCCCGCTCGCGCTCCAACTGGGACCTGGCGCGCTCCGCCGCCTGCTGCTGCTGCCGGCGCTCGCTGGAGGTCGTCCACCCGGGGGCGCGGCGGTGGGCCTGCTTCACCAGGAGCAATCGGCTGCGGCCCTCCGGGTTGAACTCGACGTCCCCCACCAGCCAGTCGGCCTCGAGGGCGGCCAGCTCGATCTCGTCGAGGTGGTGATGGTGCAGGGGGCCCGTCCGCGCCGAGCCGGCAGCGAGGCGGCCCCAGTGCTTGCGGCGGGGGGAGCGGAGCCCGTCGACCAGCAGGGCGTCCAGCACCGCCGCCGCATCGGAGGTGGTGCTATCGGCCAGCCGGGAGAACAGGTCCTCCAACCGGGCGAAGGGCAGGGTCTCGGCGACGCCGGTGAGCAGGGCGTGGGTGTAGCGGACGGCCGGGTCGCCTCCCCGCCACTCGCCGGCGACGGTGAACTCGGCGAGATCGATCTCCGCCGGGTCGACCCCGGCGAGGAGGGGTTCGCGGGCCGCCCCTTCCGGGATCAGGTCGAGCACCCGGCCCACGGGAGGGAGGGAGGGCGTGAAGGCTTCCCAGAGCCGGGCGCGCCGCTCGAGGAACCACGGGCCCAGGGTCGGCGGCAGCGCGGCGCTCTCCGGGTCGGGGAGAGAGGCCAAGGCGGCGGCGACTTCGGCCGAGGAGATCACCCGGGGCGCCTCCACGCCGTCGGCAAGGGCGTTCATGAGGGCGTCGTAGTCCGCCCCCCCGGCTCCTTCCGCCTTCTGGTGACGGAGAGCCGGGTCGAAGAGCGAGGCGGCGGCAGCCTCGTCCCACGACAGGCCGAGGACTTCGACCAGAGCCCGGGTGCGCGCCAGGATCTCCTCGCTCGGGCCGTCGAAGCCGAGCAGGGGGAAGGACAGCGCCCGGTGCAAGGCGGCCAGGCGGGCGAGGTAGAAGTCGGCGATGGCCCGGGCGGCGGCAGGGGCGAGGCCGTTGCGCTTCTCCAGGGAGCGGGCCACCGCCGCCGGATGGCGCACCACCCCGATGAAGCGCATCGCCGGGACGGCCTCCACCCAGGCCGGCAGCAGGAAGAGGAGTCGGGGGTCCTTCACCCCCCAGGAGCCGCCGCCGCCGGCCAGGCCGGCGGCCGCCCGACGCAGCAGGGTCAGGTCGGCGGTGCGAGGGTCGAAGCGGTGGGGCGGACAGGTCCAGTCGCGGTCCTGGCCGAAGAGGATGGCTTCGTGAGCGGCGAGCACGTCCACCGACTCGAAGAAGCCGCGCGGGTTGTCGGGCCCGGCTCCCAGCAGGGTGCCCAGGTGCAGGCCGGCGTGCCAGAGGAGCCCGGCTACCAGGCTGGTGCCGGAGCGATGGCCGCCCAGGATCAGCAGGGGCGGCGGGGCGCTCTCCGTGCCGGCCACCGGGGAGGGAAGCGTCGTGGCGGCGGGGGACTCCTCCCGCAGGGCGGCGGCTCCCAGGGAGACGGCCTCCCTCGCCGGAGGCGCCGGGTCTGCAGCCCCGTCCGACGGGTCGTCGAAGGAGTACCCGTACCGGGCGCTGGTGTCGGCCGACAGCCGGGCGATCAGGTCGCGGGTGTCGTCGTCGTAGTAGGCCGGGTAGCGGTCCCGATGGCTGCGGTTGACCGCAGGGCGCTCGAGGAGGTCGGCGCGGAACTCCTCGCTCACCGGGACCCCGGCGTCCGCCAGGAAGGACAGGAAGTCCTCGCGGAGGGTCTCGAAGCGCCCCATGGTGATCTCCCCCGCACTGAGACTGGCCCCGACCTGATTGCGCAGGTGCAGGGTGAGCAGGTCCATGGCCGGGCGGGGGGTGTAGAGGCGCCGCATGGTGCCGGCGAAGTCCCCGGCGAAGTCGTCGGAGAGGGCGGCGAAGCAGGGGTTGGCCCGGCGGACCCGTTCGCGGTGGGCCTCGGGCCGGCCGGAGCCGATGAGGTAGTGGTACCAGGAGACGTGCCAGTCCCACGGGTTGCGCACCAGCGAGAAGCGGGGCAGGTGGCGGTACTCGGTCGGGATCTCGGTGTCGACGCCGTGCTTGGCAATGTCGGTGGAGACGATCCAGTCGCCGGGGAGGTGCCGGGCGCAGGCCTGGCGGAGGAACTCCCCCCCGGTCTTGGGGATGTGCACGAAGACGAACTGCTTCGTGATCAGCATGGGCCGTCCCCGTCCCGCAGCCGCAGCCGCCGCCGCGGCGGCGACGGCATCACCGCTCCTCGCCTGCCGGGGCCGGTACCGGGTAGCCCCGCCCGGCAAGGAACGGCCCCAGGGCATCGTGGATGGCGGCGATCTCTGCCGGGTCCAACTCCTCCTGCCACCCCCCCACCCGGGCGGTCCGTACGAAGCGGCCGGGGCCCTTGCGCTCTTCGGGGATGCGCTCGTAGGCGTGCCGCTCCACGGCCTGCCGCAGATCGTCCTCCCTGCAGGGCAGGCGGAGCGTTTCCGCCAGGCAGCGCATCTCGGTCAGGGTATCGGTGCGCAGGCGCTCGTAGCGCATCTCGAAGTACCGTCCGGCGGCCACCGTTTCGAGGTCGTCGAGGAGGCCGGCGATGCGCTCGAAGCGGCGGATGGACTGGCGGACCACCCGGCCCCGGTCGAACTCCTCGGTGAGCCGTTCGTGCATCCAGGATCCGGGCTTGCGGGCATCGATGAGGGAGGCGATGACGTCGCGCGGGTCGCGCAGCATGAAGACCACCCTCGCCCGCGGCATGGCCTGGAGGATCAGGGGAGCCACCACGGTGCCGTTGGGCTCCTTGATGGCCAGGCCGGCGAAGCCTCGGGCCCGGCCTCCCTGGCGGGCGATGACGTCGGTGAAGAAGGCGTGCAGCGAGGCGCGCCAATTGGCCTCCTGGGGATGGGACATCCAGAAGGTGGGGTCCTCGAAGCGTCGTGGTTCGTTCTCCCGCAGGGTGTTGGTGAAGGCCAGGAACTGCCCCAGGTACGGCTCGTTCCAGAGCTTCAGGTGGAGGCCGTCGGTAAGCAACTGGGCCAGCCAGGTGGTGCCCGACCGGGGGTGGCCGAAGATCCAGACGACCCGATCCTCGGCGAAGCCGCCCCGGGGGGCGGGAGGGAACGACACGGTGGAGCCTTTCAGCACGGCGGCGGATGATGACGCAGAGCCTGGGACGGCCGAAGCCTAGTCGGTGGCGCCCTGGATCCCGGCGAGAAGGCGTCCGGCCTCCTAGATTTGCCGACGTGAAGTTCTTCGCCGTGGGAGTGCAGCCGGTGGGCTTCATCGCTCTGGGGGCTCTGCCCACCGGGGTGATCGCCCTGGGGCAGGGCGCCACGGGGGTAGTGGCGGTCGGCCAACTGGCGCGCGGGGTGGTGGCGGTGGGCCAGTTGAGCCTGGGGGTCTTCGCCCTGGGCCAGTTGTCCGCCGGCGCGGTGTGGGCCGGGGGGCAACTGGCCATTGGGGGGACGCAGGGTTTCGCCATGCTGGGCTGGGGTCTGCTGGGCGACTGGGTGCCCTGGCGGCGGGCGGCGCCGCGGCTGCGTCCGGCCGCCGGGCTGTGGACGGCGGCGCTGCGAGCGGTGGTGCTGGCCGGCGTGGTGGTCCTGGTGGCCTGGCTGGCCATCGCTCCGGTGGTCGATGCCCTGGTCCGGCCGGGCGGAGTCTTCGTGCCCCTGCCGGGCCCCCGTTGACGCCCGGGGTCTCTTCCGCCGCCGGGGCTACGGCGCGGAGGTGAGCACCCGAACCAGCAGGAGCTTGGCGCCCACTTCGCCCGTGATCTTGATGCGCAGGCGGTTCCCGGCCCCGGCGGCTCGAAGCTCGAACAGGGCAACCCCCTGCGAGTCGGCCTTCACGAACTTCCCTACGTCGCCCCACCCGTCATCGGTGCGTTCCTGTAGGAAGCCACCCGCCTTCTCGTCGCCGGCCTTGAAATGCACCTCCACGGCGAAGCCGCTGCTGCGCCTCAGCCCGGGCATGACCAGGAAGGCGGGCTGCTCGGCCTTCACCAGGGCGTCGCCCTCGACGACCAGTCCCGTGCTGGCTTCGGCCAGTTCGGCCAGCGTGAAGCCGAGGCCGGCGGCGGTGGTGGTGCTGGCCTCGGTGGTGGTGCTGGCCTCGGTGGTGGTGGTGCCGGCCTCGGTGGTGGTAGTGAGGACGGCGGACGTGGTGGTGGGCCCGGTGGTGGAGGTGGCCGGGGTGGCGTCGCCCCCGCAGGCGGTCGCGGCCAGGGCAGCGAGGGCGGTCAGGGTCAGGAGTCGGCTGCGGAGCGGCAAGATGACCTCCAGGGGTGCCACGGGCCGGTGCCGCCCCGGCATCCCGGGGACGAGGCGCGACCAGATCCGATGCTGTCGGCATCGACGTTAGACCCGTGAGGCAGTTCTTCTACCCGGCAGCCTTCGGCGCGGGGGGTTCGCTCAGGGGCCGGCCACCTCCCACACCGTGCCGGCCGGGGTGTCGTGCACTTCGACGGCCATCGACAGCAGGGCGCGACGAATGGCGTCGGCGTCGGCCCAGCGGCCGGCGGCGCGCGCCCGGGAGCGTACCTCCAGCAGCGAGTCGACCACCGCCGCCCGCCCTTCTGGGGTGGGGGCCGCCCCGGCCAGGGCGGCATTGAAGCGGGTCACCATGCCCCGCAGCACCGTGTGGGCCCGGGCCGCGTCTTGCTCGTCCCACTGCTCGTGGGCGTCCTCCAGGGCCAGGATGGCATCGAGGGCCCGCTGCCGGTCACCGGCCGCGACCGCAGCGGCGAAGGCGGTCTCCAGGGCGGCCGAGTCCGATCCGGTGGCCGGTGTGCCCGGCATTGCGACGGGGGCGGCTTCGTTCTCCCGGGGTTGGGGGCGCAGCCGCCCTAAAGGGAAGGCGTCTCCGGCCGCCAGGACCGTGGTCTCGCCTGCAGCCACCAGAGTCACCGTTCCCTTCCCCCACACCTCTCCTCGCCACGCCTCGGCGTCGAGCACCACGGCGGTGTGCTCGTCGACGCCGATGACAGTCGTCTCGGCGGGGAGTTGCTCCACCAATCCGGTGAAGCGCGGCACCCCGAGCCAGCAGCGGCTGGTGTCGTGGGTGCCTCCCTCGGCGTTGTCCCAGTGGGGCACCACCGCAGCGGGGAGGCCCAGTGCCCCGAGCACGTCGAGGCCCTCGAGCCAGCACGGATCGGCTCCCACCTTGTAGATCTCATAGACCGGCAAAGAGAAGCGGCCCAGGGTGATCGACGCCGCCGAAGCCATGGTCACCGCGCCTCCGGCCGCCGCCTTGTCGGCCAGGATGTCCGGGACGGGGGTCCCCTTCCAGACGCGCAGGGCGTAGGAGGGGCTCCCCGGGCCGGAGAAGACCACGTCGGCCTGCCGCAGGGTGTCGAGGGCTTGTTCTCGGCGGGCGGGCGGTGTCGCTGGGGAGCGGAGGGAGGCCACCTCGACCCGGGCCATGGGGAGGCTGGTGCGGAAGAACTCCCGGGCTCGGGCGGTGAGTTCGTCGGCGTTCTCCTGGAAGCCGTAGGGGGTGTCGAGGATCGCCACCCGGGCACGTCCGGGGAACCGCTCGAAGACGGCCCGGTGCACCGGGACCATGGTGGCGGTGGTCTCCCCCGATCCCATGATGGTGAGCAGGCGCGGCGGGGTCATGGTGACGGCCGGAGATTACGCCGGGGGAGCCGACAAGGGCGACGAGTCGCCCTCCGCCCGCAGGCGAGCCGCCGGGGCGCGTAGCGACTAGCGTCGATCCGCCGATCCGACCGGAGGAAGCCCCGTGCCCCAGGACATCTTCGCCCTCTGCGATTCCCTCGTCGATGAGACCGCAGCCCTATCGCCCACCCTGGCCACCATGGCGGGGATCCGGGGCTACGACCATCTCTGGGACGATTTCAGCACCGCGGGCTACGAGCACCGACGCGCCGCCCTGCAGGACCAGGCGGCGCGGGTGCGGGCGGCCTCCAGCGGCGGGGACCCGTGGGGGGCCCTGGCCGCCGAAGTGGCCGTCGCCGCCATAGAGGACGAACTGACCGTCTTCGGCGCCTCCGAGCACCTGCGCGACCTCAACAACATCGACTCCACGCTGCAGCACCTGCGCGACGTGTTCGAGCACATGGGCAAGGCATCCCGGGAAGACTGGGAGGCGGTGGCGTCACGGCTCGAAGGGCTGCCGGCGGCGGCCGCGGCCTACCGCGAGCGCCTGGAGGACGGGCGGCGACGGGGCCTGGCGGTGGCCCGCCGCCAGGCGGTGGAAGGGGCGCGTCAGGCCCGGCACGCCGCGGGGGAGGCTTCGTCGCTGCGCCGCCTCGCCGCCGAGTGGGAGGCGGCGGGCCTCGGCGATGATGCGCTGGGCAGCAGGGTGGCCGAAGGCGTCGACCGGGCCCGGGCGGCCTTCGGCGAGATCGCCGCGTACCTGGAGCGGGACTACCTGCCCGACGCGGCGGAGGCCGACGCTGTGGGGGAGGAGCGCTACTCCCGCCTGGCCCGCCGGTTCCTGGGGTCGGCCCCCGACCTGCGGGAGACCTATGCCTGGGGTTGGGAGGAGGTGGGCCGCCTGCTGCGGCGGATGGACGAGACGGCGGCTGCCATCCGTCCCGGAGCCTCGCGGCCCGAGGCGTTCCGCCTGCTGGCGGAGGATCCGGAGCGCGCCGCGGGTTCCCCGGAGGAGTTCCGGGCCTTGATGCAGAGCCGCCAGGAGACGGCTCTGGCCGACCTGCAGGGGACGCACTTCGACGTGCCCGAGCCGATCCGGCGGGTGGAGGTCAAGCTGGCGCCTCCCGGCGGGGCCCTGGGGGCCTTCTACGTGGGGCCCAGCGAGGACTTCGCCCGGCCGGGGACGGTCTGGTTCGCCATCGGGGAGCAGCAGGTGATCCCCCTTTTCGACCAGGTGACCACCGACTACCACGAGGGGTTCCCGGGCCATCACCTGCAGTGCGGTGTCCAGATGGTCTCGCCGGCGCGGCTCAGCCGCTACCAGAAGATGCTGGTGTGGTACCCGGGGAGCGGCGAGGGCTGGGCCCTCTACGCCGAGGACATCATGGAGGAACTGGGCTACCTGGAGAAGCCCGACTACCTCATGGGGAAACTGGCCGGAGAGATGCTGCGGGCCTGCCGGGTGGTCATCGACATCGGCTCACACCTGGGTCTCCGCCTACCCGGGGGCCAGGCCTTTCACCCGGGGGAGGAGTGGCGCTTCGAGACCGCAGTGGAGATGCTCGTTGACTACGCCGCTCAGGCGCCGGAGGTGGCCGAGTCCGAGGTGATCCGCTACCTCGGCTGGCCGGGCCAGGCCATCGCCTACAAGGTGGGCCAGCAGGCCATCCGCAACCTGCGGGCCGAGGCGGAGCGGCGGCACGGCGCCGCCTTCGACCGCAAGGCGTTCCACGGCCGTCTGCTGGAGATCGGCGCGGTGGGCCTCGACGTGCTGCGCCGCCACCTGGCGGACTTCTAGGGAGGGGACGGGAGGGCCGTGGCCGCGTTCGTCGAGCCTCGCCGTCTGCCCCGGGTGCTGGGCCTGGGCCATGCCGTGCTGCTCGGCCTCGGTTCCATCGTCGGCACCGGGGTTTTCGTCAGCATCGGCGTGGCTGCGGGGATCACCGGCCCATCGGTGGTGCTCGCGGTGGTGCTGGCCGCCGGGGTGGCGGCGGCCAACGGCCTGAGCAGTGCCCAGTTGGCTGCGGCCCATCCGGTGAGCGGGGGGACGTACGAGTACGGGTACCGATACCTCGGGCGGCACTTCGGGTTCCTCGCCGGATGGGTTTTCCTGGCGGCGAAGGCGGCTTCGGCGGCTACACCGCTCTCGTTCTGGGGCTGGGGGCCGGGACCTGGTCCCGGGTGGGGCTGGGGTTGGGGGCGGTGGCGGTGCTCACGGGCGTGGTGCTGACCGGAGCGCGGCTCTCGGCGGCGGCCAACGCGGTGATGGTGGCGGTGACCCTGGGAACCCTGCTCTTCTTCTCGGGGGCGGCGGCGGCGGCGACGCAGCCCTCCAACTTCGCCCCGTTCTTCTCGGGGGGAGGGGCCGGCCTGCTCGAGGCGACCGCTCTCATGTTCGTGGCCTACACCGGGTACGGGCGCATCGCCACCCTGGGGGAGGAGGTGCGGGAGCCCCGCCGCACGATCCCGCGGGCCATCGTGATCACTCTGCTGGCCACCCTGGGCCTCTACGCCTTGGTGGCGAGCACGGGGGTGGGTGCGGTCGGAGCCTCCGGGCTGGCGGCGGCGGGGAAGACTGCGGCCCCGTTGGAGGTGGTGGGGCGGGACCTGGCCCTGCCGGGAGTGGACCGGGTGGTGGCAGTGGGCGCGGTGACTGCCATGGTCGGGGTGCTGCTGAACCTGTTGCTGGGGCTGTCGCGGGTAGCGCTGGCGATGGGCCGCCGTGGCGACCTTCCGGCCCCAACGGCCCGACTGGACCGGGCTGGCCGAACCCCGGCGGTTGCGGTGGTCGCGGTGGCGGTGCTCATCGGCGCCCTGGTGACGGTGGGCGACGTGCGCACCACCTGGTCGTTCAGCGCGTTCACCGTGCTCGTGTACTACGCGGTGACCAACCTGGCGGCGCTGCGCCTCCCCATAGCGGAGCGTCGCTTCCCCCGCTGGGTGGCGGCGGCCGGCCTGGTCGCCTGCCTCTCGCTGGCCTTCTTCGTGGACCGGGCGGTGTGGCTGGCGGGCCTGGCGCTCATCGCGGTGGGAATGGCCGGCCACGAGGTGGCCTTCCGCCGGCGGCGCAGTCGCGGCGCCTCCCTCTCTCGACCCTGAGCGAATCGCGGCGGCGCGCCCCTTCAGGAGAAACGGCCGCCGGCCGGGGACCCTGCGGCGTTGCGGATCTCGGGCCGGCTGCACCGACTCACCCCAACGCCCTGCAGCGCCGCCGCCTCAGCCGCCTTCTGGCTGGGTCCACCCCTGCCGGAGTCCGGCCTCCGCCGAGCCCCTCGTCCGTCTGATGGGCTTGCTCGCTCGGTCGTTTCGGCCTACAAAGGCAGCATGACCCGCATCGCCCCGCCCCGACCGACGGCCTGGGTAGCGTCCGCGGTGGTGGTGCTCGCCGCCGCGTCGTGCGGCGGGGCCGAGGCGGTCCCCGCCGCGACCACCAGCACCGTGGTCGAGGTGTCGCCGGCGTCGCCGCTGGTGGTGGGCGGCCCGGGCCGCTACGAGGTGAACCTGGTCTCCGGGGGCCTGGAGCGCCGCTTCCACCTGGTCGTCCCCGGCTCGATAGCGAAGCCCGCCCCCCTGGTGGTCGTGCTCCACGGGTTCACCCGCAGCGGCGCCGAGATCGACCGCACCTCGGGCATGTCGGCGCTGGCGGTGGAGGAGGGCTTCGTGGCGGCCTACCCCGACGGGACCGGCATCCCCCGGCGGTGGATCTCCAGCCCGCTGCTGGGGGACCTCGACGTGGTCTTCTTCCGGGACCTGGTGAAGGTGGTCTCCGGCGCGGTGGACATCGACCCGCGACGGGTATACGTCGCCGGCTTCTCCAACGGGGGCGGCATGGCGGCCCGCCTCGCCTGCGACGCCGCCGACCTGGTAGCCGCGGTGGGGCCGGTGGCCGCCGCCTACCCCGGCGGGCCCTGCGATCCCGCTCGGCCGGTGCCGGTGTTGGCCATCCACGGCACCGCCGACCCGATCGTGCCGTATGAGGGACTCGGGGAGGTGCTGCCCGCAGTAGAGGGGGTCGTGGCGGGCTGGGTGGCCCGCAACGGCTGCGCCCCGGCCCCCACCGTCGAAGGTGTGGCCCCCGAAGTGACTCGGGCATCCTGGGCCGGATGCGGCGCCGGAGCCGACGTCCTGCTGTACCGGGTGGAGGGGGGCCGGCACGGCTGGCCGGGTTCGAGCGACCGGACGCCGTGGGGCAAGACCACCGACGCCATCGATGCCGCGGCGCTGCTCTGGGAGTTCTTCGCCGCCCACCCCATGCCCTGAGCGCGCCGGGGCCCGGCGCTTCGGCCGGGCCCCGTGACCTGCCTGGGTGGCGGATCGGTCAGTTGGTGTACGGGACCGAGAAGGTGAGCATGCCGGTGCAGGCCACCTCGCCCGCTTCGGGCACACCGGCCTGGGAGCCCAGGGGTCCGTCATCCCAGACCCCGGAGAAGATGATGATGTTCCCGCGCTGGCCGGTGGCGGCATCGCCCGGCGCCTTGAAGCCCAGGTTGACGCGCAGCACGTCGTCCAACTGGGCGGCGGTGGGCGGGTCGGCGCCGAGGTCCACGGTGCTGACGATGGCCTGCCAGGTGTAGCCGGTGATGTCTGCCGCGTCGAGGCCGTTGGACGAGCAGACGCCCCCGCTGCGCATCAGGTTCCGGAGCACGGGTGCCAGGGCCTTGCCCACGGGCCCGCCCCAGTTGCCGGTGAGGTCGAAGTTGGAGGCGTATTGGTAGGCGATGTTGCTGGTCCCCACCAGCAGCACCACCCGGCCCACCTGCGTGTCGAGGGTCGACCGGCTCAAGGGGAACAGGCTCAACTTCACCTGGGCGGTCCCGTTGGCCGCCAGGCTCTTGGGGGTGATGCTGAACGCCCGGATCTGGAAGCAGCCGCTGGTGACCAGGGCGACCACCAGCAGCAGGGCCAGGAGCAGCCAAGTGCGCTGCCGCTTCATTTCGTCCCTCCTCAGGGGTTGGGCGCGCGACGTTAGATAGCACTGTGCGGGTAGTTGTATCGGTCTGGGCCCTGCCGGGCCCTTCGGCCGGGCTCCTACACTCGCCGTTCGTGAGGCTGCGGGTTCTCGGCTCCAACGGCACCTACCCCACTCCCGGCCAACCCTGCTCCGGGTACCTGGTGGAGGCGGGCGGGACCCGGATCATGCTCGATGCGGGGCCCGGGACGGTGGCCGCGTGGCAGGAGGCCGACCCGGCCGGGCATCTGGATGCCCTGGTGGTCACCCACGCCCATCCCGACCACTGCTCCGACGTGTTCCACCTGTTCAACCTGCTCCGTTTCGGCCCCAACTCCCGCTCCGGCCTGCCGGCCCTGGCCCCGGACGGCGTGGCCGCAGCCCTCGCCGCCTTCCTGGGGGTGGGTGAGGACCACGCCTTCCACCGGGTGTTCGCCTGGCGGACCGTGGCGCCGGGCGACTCGGTGCAGGTGGGAGAGGCCGCCCTGGCCTTCGCCGCCACGCAACACCAGTTGCCGACGCTGGGCGTCTCGGTGTCCGTGCCGGGGCGCCGCCTGGTCTACTCGGCCGACACCGGGCCCGGCGGCGGCCTGCCCGCCCTGGCCGCCGGCGCCGACCTGCTGCTCTGCGAGGCGACCCTGCAGGGTGAGGGGGCCGACGGAGGCTGGCCCTACCACCTGAGCGCGGCCCAGGCCGGCACCCTGGCTCGTGAGGCCGGGGTGGGGCGCCTGCTGCTGACACACCTGGCCCCTATGTTGGACCCTGCTCGCTCTGCTGCCGAGGCCGCCGCGACTTTCGGGGGCCCGGTTCAGTGGGCGGCTCCCGGCATGGAGGTGGAAGTATGAGACTCGGACGAGGCCCCGATGAGTTGCGCCCGGTGCGCCTGGTGCGCGGCTACACCGAGATGACCCCGGGCTCGGTGCTCATCGAGATGGGCCGCACCCGGGTGCTGTGCACTGCCTCGTTCGATCCCGAAGGCCCGCGCTGGCTGCGCGCCGAGGGCCGGGGCTGGGTCACCGCCGAATACGCCATGCTGCCGGGGTCCAGCAAGGAGCGGATCCCCCGCAGTTCCGTCTCCGGAGGCCGGGTCAAGGAGATCCAGCGCCTGATCGGCCGCGCCCTGCGCGCGGTGGTCGATCGGGAGGCCATGGGGGAGGGGACGGTGCGGGTCGACTGCGACGTGCTGCAGGCCGACGGCGGGACGCGCACCGCCGCCATCACCGGCGCCTGGCTGGCCCTATACGACGCCTTCACCGGAGCCGTCGAGCAAGGACTGCTGGCGGCTCATCCTGTGGTCGACCACTGCGCCGCAGTGAGCGTGGGCCTGGTGGGCGACACCGCGCTGCTCGACCTGGACTACGAGGAGGACGCCGGGGCCGACGTCGACCTGAACGTCGTGATGACCGGCGGCGGCGGCCTCGTCGAGGTCCAGGGAACCGCCGAGGGCCGGGCCTTCAGCCGCGAGCAACTGAGCGCCCTGCTCGACCTGGCGGAGAGCGGGGTGGCCGGCCTGATCGAGGCGCAGCGCCGGGCCTTGGCGGGGCCATGAGCCTGCCGCCACGCCTGGTGCTGGCCACCAAGAACCGCGACAAGGTGCGGGAAGCGCGGGCCGTCCTGGCCGAGGTGGCGCCGGGGGTCGAGTTGGTCGAGGGCTTCGACTGGCCCGACGTCGAGGAGACCGGGGCGACCCTCGAAGAGAATGCCCTGCTGAAGGCCCGGGCGGTGGCCGCTGCGACCGGACTGGCCGCCGTCGCCGATGACACCGGCCTGGAGGTGGCCGCCCTCGGCGGGGCGCCGGGGGTGCATGCGGCGCGCTACGCCGGCCCCGAAGCCGGGTACGCCGCCAACCGGCGCGCCCTGCTCGAAGCCCTCGAGGGAGCGACCGACCGGCGGGCCCGCTTCCGCACTGTGGTGGCGCTCGTGGTGCCCGGCGGCGAGGAGGTGCTGGCCGAGGGCGCGCTCGATGGGTTCATCACCAGAGAAGAGCGGGGAGGCGGGGGGTTCGGCTACGACCCCATCTTCGCGGTCGAGGGTCGCACGCTGTCCGAAATGGGGGAGGACGAGAAGAACCGCATCAGCCATCGGGCACGGGCGCTGACCGCGCTGACAGAACTCGCCTGAGAGCCGGTGCGGGCGGTGGGACTCGAACCCACATCGGGCTGGCGCCCACCGGATCCTAAGTCCGGCGCCTATGCCAATTCGGCTACGCCCGCGGCAGGGCCAGGGTAGTGGGCCGGGCTTCGGCGGTAGGCGTCAGGCTCGGCCGGCGGCGACCTCTTCTTCGCGGGTACGGCCGGCGAGCAGGATCAGGTCCTCGTGCAGTTCGAACCAGATGCTGTGGTAGCTGTCCACCCGGGGCGAGGCGATGTAGCGGGAATCGCCCTCGGCCACCCGGAGGGCGGCCTCGTCGAGCCGCGCGGCGTACCCCCCCAGCCAGGGCAGCGACCCGGCAAGTCCGGCGAGCCAGGGCCCGGCTCCGGCGTGGAGTTCGGCCACCTCGGCCAGCACCCCGGCGTCGTAGGCGGCGTCGGTGTGGTCGTTGATCACCTGCTGGCCATCGACCTCGCGCATCTGCCAGGCGGTGACCACCGCCTTCATCTTCCGGTCGAAGGGAACGAAGGCCTCCAGGGCGGCTTCGGCATCGGCGTTGCCCCACTGCGTGGTGTCGGCGGCGACCAGGGCGGCCCCCTTCTCCCTCCCTTCGGGCGTCAGGGAGAACATCCCCCCGGCGCTCTTGACCACTCCGGCGGCCGCCGCCTGCTCCAGCGCGGACGCTACGGCGGCTTCGGGCGCCCGGAGGATGGTGGCCACCCCGGCCGGATCGGCAATCCCCTTCACCGTAAGGGCCCGCGCCACCCCGTCCACCGTGGCTTCCTCGGTGGCAGAAGCGGATCCGCCGGGCGCGGCTGCCGGCACCGCCTCGGGGGCGGCGATCTCGATGCCGAGTTCCTTGGCCCAGGCCAGCAGCGTGGCCGCCTCGGGCACGACGGCGGCAACCCCCGCCACCGCTCCGGCGAACACCTCGCCGCGGTTCCCGTCGATGGTGATGACCTCCCCGGCAGCAAACCGGTGCCCACCGATGATCACCGTATCGCCGCGCACTTGCACCTCGGCAGCGCCCACCACCGCAGGGATGCCCCAGCCCCGGGCCACCACGGCGGCGTGGCTGGCCAGGCCCCCGGTGGCGGTGAGGATCCCGACGGACTTGGCCATGCCGGGCACGTCGTCGGGTGAGGTCTCCCGGCGCACCAGGATCACATCGCGGCCCTGCTCCCGGGCGGCCACCGCCGCCGCGGGACTGGTGACGATCTCGCCGCAGGCCAGGCCGGGAGAGGCTCCCAGGCCCCGGGCGATGACTGCCGCCGTCTCCTGCCTCTCGGAGGGGGCGTGGGGCGGATCGGTCAGCAGGTGGGCCACCCGTCGCACCGCGTCGACGCGGGAGAGGGGGAAGTCGGGATCCTCGGCCATCTCCACCGCGATGCGGAGGGCCGCCTGGGGGCTGCGTTTCCCCACGCGAGTCTGCAGCATCCACAGGCGCCCCCGCTCGATGGTGAACTCAATGTCGCAGACGTCGGAGTAGAAACGCTCCAGGGCGGCGGCGTTGGCGCGCAGTTCGGCGGCGACCGCCGGCATCCGCTCGTCGAGCACGGCGATGGGCTCGGTCTGGTGCGTGCCGGCGACCACATCCTCCCCCTGGGCGCAGAACATGATGTCGCCGTACAGGGCGTTCTCCCCGGTGGCCGGGTTGCGGGTGAAGATCACCCCGGTGGCCGAGTCGTCGCTGAGATTGCCGAAGACCATGGCCTGGATGATCACCCCGGTGCCCAGGTCGTCGGGAATGCCCTCGCGTCGCCGGTAGGCGACGGCGCGTTCGCCATTCCACGAGCGAAAGACCGCTTCCACCGCCCCACGCAACTGCTCCCAGGGATCCTGGGGCACCGGCACGCCGACGACCTCGAGGTAGGACTCCTCCAGCCGGGTGCGCAGCGCCTCCACGAAGGCGGCATCGCCCGACGACCGGGCCAGGGCCGGGGCGGTGGCCGCGTTGAGGCCCAGGTTGAGCAGGGTGTCCATCATCCCCGGCATCGAGACGGGAGCCCCCGAGCGCACGCTCACCAGCAACGGGTCCGCCGGGTCGCCGAAGCCGCGGCCCAGCGCGTGCTCCAGGCGGGCCAGGTGGTCTCTGATCTCCGCCTCCAGGCCCTCGGGCCAGCCGGCGGCCAGGTACTCCAGGCAGGCGGCGGTGGACACGGCGAAGGCGGGGGGCACCGGCAGCCCGAGTTCGTTGGCCATGGCGGCCAGGTTGGCCGCCTTGCTGCCGATGATGCGGCGGGCTTCGGGGAGCGGCCGTCCGTGCAGATCCTCGAAGGAGAACACCCGGGTCATGATGCGGCTTCCATCCTCGTGAGACTGACTCAGGAGAGCGCCGCCGCATGGTAGTTGGGGCGGGAGAGGCCTCGGCCATCCCCCGCCGCGGGTGCGAATGGGGGTTGGGGCGGGGTTGTGAAGGGCGCGGGGGAGGCCTGCGTGTGCAGCAGCCCCCTCCGGGTTCGGCCTGGCGGCCTCACCCACGTTCCCCCGTTGCCACGGGGGAGGGAAGCGAAGGGCGCGACGGAAGCCTGCGTGTTCCGCTTCCCCCTCCGGCGGCTCCCAGAGCCTCGCCGCCGCCTCCCCCGTTGCCACGGGGGAGGGAAGGGCCTGGCCCCCCTCCGGCGGGTTCCAAAGCCTCGCCGCCACCTCCCCCTTGGAGGGGGAGGAACAGCCTGGCGCTTCCTCCGTACCAACGGGAAGCGAGTGGGTCGCCGGGGAATCGAACCCCGAACCTTGGGATTAAGAGTCCCCTGCTCTGCCGAGTTGAGCTAGCGACCCGGAGCAAGGTTAGCCAGCCGTCCCGGAGGCACAACCGGGGTAGTGGCGGTCCTCTAGGCTCTGCCGCACACCAGCGAGGAGGCGGAGTGTCCCTCTGGGAATCTCCGGAAGACATCGTCGCCGCCCTGCAGGCCTACTCGTCGGCGGCCGCGCTGGGAGCCGCACTGGAACTGGGACTGCCCCGGCTGCTCGAGTCCGGGCCCCAGGACGCCGCGGTGGTGGCTGCGAGCCTCGGGATGCCGGTGGGGCGCTGCCGCTGGTGGCTGCAGGTGCTGGTACACCTCGGCCTCCTCGAGCGGACCCCCGGCGGCTATGGGGTGGCGGCGGCCGCCCGGCGGGCCCTCTCTGCCTACCGTCCTGAGTCGTGGGCCTTCCTGGCTCGGGAGGAGCGGGAACGCCTGCCTGCGGTGGTCGAGGCTCCCGCCCGGCTGACCCGGCCCGCCGTTGCCGGTGAGGCGGCGCCTGAAGACTACCTGGCCAAGATGGCGGCGGATCCGGAACGGGCCCGGGCTTTCACCCGCATGCTCTACGACCTGCATCGCGGCCTCGCTACCCGCCTGACGGAAGCCCTCGACCTGGCCGGGGCCCGGCGCCTGCTCGACCTGGGCGGCGGGTCGGGGGTGATGTCGCTGGCGCTTCTCGACCGTCACCCCGGCCTCAGCGCCGTAGTGGTGGATCTGACCCCGGTGTGCGCCGAAGGGCGGCGGATCGCTGCCGAGCGGGGCCTCCAGGATCGCATCGAGTACCTCGAGGGGGACTTCCTCACCGCCGACTTGCCCGGGCGGTTCGACCTGGTCCTCGAGTGCGACGTCGGCGTGTACCCGGAGGCGCTCTTCCCCCGGGTGCGCGGGGCCCTCGAGCCCGGCGGCCGTTTCCTCATCGTCGATCTCATGGCCGATGCCGGCGCGGAGTTGCCCGAGCGGGAGTTGCACTGGGGCTTCACCGCCGCTCTCGCCGGTCCCAGCGAGCCCCCGATGACCTGGGCGCGGCTCCGCGAAGTGGCCGCGGCGGGCGGGTTTCGCCCGGGGCAGGAGCGGGAACTGGGGGAGGGCTACCGGCTCCTCGAAGCCCGGCCCTGAGGCGGGCGGCTCTACCGGGGGTGGCGCCCGTGCCACAATGACGAGGACGGGCTGTAGCGCAGCTTGGCAGCGCACCTGCTTTGGGAGCAGGGGGTCGCCGGTTCGAATCCGGCCAGCCCGACGCTCCGGGCTATGCTGCCCGGGCCACCGGCGGGTGTAGCTCAATGGCAGAGCTCCAGCCTTCCAAGCTGGCGGTGGGGGTTCGATTCCCCTCACCCGCTCGAGGGCTTAGGTGTCGCGCCGCCCCTGTAGCTCAGTGGACAGAGCAGGAGCCTTCTAAGCTCTTGGTCGGGGGTTCGAATCCCTCCGGGGGCGCCGGACCCCGCATGGTGGCCGTAGCTCAGTTGGTTAGAGCGCCAGGTTGTGGCCCTGGAGGTCGGGGGTTCGAGTCCCCTCGGTCACCCGAGGAACGAGGCGGCGGCGCCGCCTCGTCGTTTGCGTCGGGAAGGTGGTGCATGTGACCGAAGTCGGCGAGCCGAATCTCCACGAGCGGCTGCTCACCGTCACCGTCGACCCCGCTGCCCTCGAGGCGGCCAAGGGCCGGGCGGCGCGGCGGCTGTCCCGGGAGGTCAAGATCAAGGGCTTCCGCCCGGGCAAGGCCCCGCAGCGGTTGGTGGAGTCGGCCGTCGGCGTCGAGACCTTGCGGCGCGAGGCCGTCGACGAGGCCCTGCCCGGCGCGGTAGCCGCCGCGGTGCGTGAGGCGGGGCTGGTGCCGGCGGTGACGCCGCGGGTGACGGCGGTGCGCGATGGGGCCGAAGGGGTGGAGGCCGACGTTCGGGTCACCCTCTGGCCCGAGGTGACCGCACTCCCCGAGTACCGGGGTCGGCGCATCGTGGTGGACTCCCCGGAGGTGGGGGAGAGCGACGTGGACGCCCAGGTGGAGCGGATGCGCCTGCGCTTCGCCGAACTGGAGGACGTGGAGCGGGAGGGCGCCGACGGGGACTTCTCCCTCATCGACCTCCACACCCGCTCCCCCGAGGGAGGGGAAGCCCCCGGGTCGGCCACCGACTTCCTGGTGGAGGTGGGAGCCGAGGGCTTCCTGCCCGGGCTCGGTGAGGCCCTGCGGGGCAAGCGGGCGGGGGACGTGGTCGAGTTCCCCACCACCATCCCCCAGGGAATGGGCGAGGACGGCGGCCGGGCGGTCGAGGCCCGGGTGCTGGTGAAGCAGGTGAAGACCCGCCGCCTCCCCGACCTCACCGACGAGTGGGTCGACGGGGTCTCGGAGTTCTCCACCGTGGAGGAGATGCGCGAGAGGCTGCAGGCCGACCTGCGCCGCCTGCGCCTGAGCGCCGCCCGGGTCGAACTCGAGGAGCGCCTCCTCGAGCAGCTGCGCGACGAGATCGATCTGCGGCTCCCTCCCGATCTCATCGACGCCGAGGCCGAGGCGGTGCTGCATCGCTTCGCCCATCGCCTGGAAGCCCGCCGGGCCACCATCGAGCAGTACCTGGCGGCCACCGGGCAGAGCCGCGAGTCACTGGTGGCCGATGCCCGCTCCCAGGCGGTCCTCAACCTGCGGACCCGTCTCCTGCTGGAGGCGGTGGCCGCGGCGGAGGGGATCGAGGTCGGCGAGGACGACCTGGAGCGCGCCGTGGCCGCGCTCGCCGCCGAGGCCGGGGCGGACCCGGCGGACTACCGCCGGGCCCTCGACGAGGGAGGCGGGGGAAAGGCACTGGCCGGTGATATCCTGCGCCGCAGGGCGGTCGACCGACTGCTGGAACTGGCGGTGGCCGTCGACGCCGAGGGCAATGAGATCGAGTTCCCGGTCCCAGCGGCCGGAGACGCCGACCCGGCCGCTGCTGCCGGGGCATCGGCCGAGGGGGATGACGAAGCGGCAGACGTAGAGAACGAGGGAGATCCGTCGGGATCACCGGAGGTGTAGGGAGTTGGCCATCGAGAGCTACCTGGTGCCCACCGTCGTCGAGCAGACCAGCCGCGGCGAGCGCGCCTTCGACATCTACAGCCGCCTGCTGAAAGAGCGCATCATCTTCCTGGGCACGCCCATCGACGACACGGTGGCCAACCTCATCATGGCGCAACTGCTCCATCTCGAAGGCGAAGACCCAGACAAGGACATCGCCCTGTACATCAACTCCCCGGGCGGCGTCATGACCTCGCTCATGGCCATCTACGACACCATGAACTTCATCAAGCCCGACGTCGCCACCTACTGCATGGGCCAGGCGGCCTCGGCGGCCGCGGTGCTGCTGGCGGCGGGGGGCAAGGGGAAGCGTTTCGCCCTGCCCCACTCCCGGGTCATGCTGCACCAGCCGCACATCGGCGGGCTCGAAGGGCAGGCCACCGACATCGAGATCCACGCCCGCGAAATCATCCGGGTGAAGGAAGAGATGAACCAGATGCTGGCCGACCACACCGGGCAGCCGGTCGAGAAGGTGCGCCTCGACACCGACCGCGACTTCTGGATGACCGCAGAAGAAGCCAAGGCTTACGGCGTGGTCGACGAGGTGTTGACCGCCCGCAAGCTCCGGGCCGTCGACTGAGGGGAGGCCGGCAGGTGACCAAGTTCGGCGAAGGCGGCGACCTCCTCAAGTGCAGCTTCTGCGGCAAGTCGCAGAAGCAGGTGAAGAAGCTGATCGCCGGGCCCGGCGTCTACATCTGCGACGAGTGCATCGACCTCTGCAACGAGATCATCGAAGAGGAGCTGGCTACCACCGAGGAGCTACCCCTCGCCGAACTGCCCAAGCCGGCGGAGATCTACCAGTTCCTCGACGACTACGTGGTCGGGCAGGAACGGGCCAAGAAGGTCCTCTCGGTGGCGGTCTACAACCACTACAAGCGGGTGCGGGCCGGCCAGCGCAGCAAGGACGAGATCGAGCTGCAGAAGTCCAACATCATGCTCATCGGCCCCACCGGCTGCGGCAAGACCCTGTTGGCCCAGACCCTGGCCCGCATGCTGAACGTGCCCTTCGCCATCGCCGATGCCACCGCCCTCACCGAGGCGGGCTACGTGGGCGAGGACGTCGAGAACATCCTGCTCAAGCTGATCCAGGCGGCCGACTACGACCTGAAGAAGGCGGAGCAGGGGATCATCTACATCGACGAGATCGACAAGATCGCCCGCAAGGCCGAGAACCCCTCCATCACCCGGGACGTCTCGGGGGAGGGCGTCCAGCAGGCCCTGCTCAAGATCCTCGAGGGCACCGTGGCCTCGGTCCCGCCCCAGGGAGGGCGCAAGCACCCCCATCAGGAGTTCCTGCAGGTCGACACCACCAACATGCTGTTCATCTGCGGAGGCGCCTTCGCCGGCCTCGAGCGGATCATCCAGAACCGGGTGGGCAAGCGCAGCGTGGGCTTCGACGCGCCGTTGCGCTCCGCCGAGGAGCGCCAGGGGGTCATCCTCTCCAAGGTGATGCCCGAGGATCTCATGTCCTTCGGCCTGATCCCCGAGTTCGTGGGGCGGCTGCCGGTGGTGGCCACCGTCGAAGACCTCGACAAAGAGTCCCTCATCAGGGTGCTGGTGGAGCCCAAGAACGCTCTCACCCGCCAGTACGCCAAGTTCTTCGAGATGGACGGGGTGGAATTGGTCTTCGGCGACGACGCCCTCGAGGCGGTGGCCGAGCAGGCCCTGTTGCGGGCTACCGGAGCCCGCGGCCTACGGGCCATCCTCGAAGAGGTGCTGCTCAACACGATGTACGAACTGCCCTCGCGCTCCGACATCGCCCGGGTGGTCATCGACGCCGAGGTGGTGCACCGGCGGGTGAACCCCACCCTCATCCCCATCCAGGAGTTGGGGAAGATCCGGCGCCAGGAGCGGAGCGCCTGAGCCCCCGGCCCGGGTCCCCACGCCGCATCTGACTAGTGCCTTGACCACAAACGTTGGGGGGTTCTGGACTTGGTCGTTCGGATCGCGCATTGTGGGGGTGTCGCGCGTGTGTTCGATCAAGGAGGGCGGGATGGCGGAGCGAGTTCGGGTGCGACGCCT
>VGBK01000002.1 GCA_016870535.1 Actinomycetota bacterium
ATCCCGTACCCGGCGATGACGCCGGCGATGAGGGCACGAAGCATGGCCCCAGAGGGTAGAGAGTGGTGGGGGAGGCTTGGCGCGAGTCGCCCCGACCAGGACAGATCCCCCCAGGCCCAGGGCCCCACCCCCTGAGCCCCCACCCCGGGTCGCTCAAGTCGACCGAAGCTTCTCCGACGCTCTGGACCACCGGTCAGCCCCGGCACCCCGTTACCATCCCCGCGCCCGTGACCCCCGCCTCCTTCCGCAACGTTGCCCTGGTCGCGCATGTCGACCACGGCAAGACCACTCTGGTAGACGCCATCCTCGGCGCCACCGGGGTGTTCGCCGCCCACGAGACGCGGGTCGAGCGGGTCCTGGATTCCAACGACCAGGAGCGCGAGCGGGGCATCACCATCCTGGCCAAGGCCGTCTCGGTGGAGTGGAAAGGCGTCCGCATCAACCTGGTGGACACCCCCGGCCACGCCGATTTCGGGGGTGAGGTGGAGCGCGCCCTGGCCCTGGTGGACGGGATCCTGCTGCTGGTCGACGCCGCAGACGGGCCCATGCCCCAGACTCGCTACGTCCTCTCCAAGGCACTGGCCCGCAACCTCCCCGCCGTGGTGGTGCTCAACAAGGTCGACCGCCCCGACGCCCGGGCCCACGAGGTGATCGACGAGGTCTACCAACTGTTCATGGATCTCGATGCGTCCGACCACCACATCGACTTCCCCATCATCTCCACCGACGCCCGAGCCGGCACGGCCGTGGACGGGGTGGGCATCCCCGGCGCCGGTGGAGGCCTGGCTCCTCTGCTCGACGCCATCCTCGAGACCATCCCCGGGCCCGAAGGCGATCCCGATGCCCCTCTCCAGGCCCTGGTGACCAACCTCGATGCCTCCGACTACCTGGGTCGCCTGGCTCTCGGCCGGGTCTCCCAGGGGACCCTGCGCGCCGGGCAGCAGATCGCCCTCTGCCACTCCAACGACGAGGAGCCCCCGATTCGCCGCCGCCTCACCCAGTTGCTCGGCTTCTCGGGCCTGCGCCGGGTGGAGGTGGACCAACGCATCGCCGGCGACCTGTTCGTCGTCGCCGGCTTCCCCGAAGTGGAGATCGGCGACACCCTGGCGGACCCCGCCGACCCTCGGCCGCTGCCCCGCCTGCAGGTGGACGAACCGGTGCTGCGCATGACCTTCGGGGTCAACACCTCGCCTCTGGCGGGCCGCGACGGAACCCGACTGACTTCGCGCCAGATCCGGGAGCGCCTCGAGCGCGAGGTACGCGGCAACGTCTCGATCCGCATCGGGCCGACCACTTCCCCTGAGGTCATCGAGGTGTCCGGACGGGGAGAGCTGCAGTTGGCCGTGCTCATCGAGACCATGCGCCGCGAGGGCTTCGAGCTGCAGGTCAGCCGACCCGAGGTCATCATCCGCCAGATCGACGGCGCACCCCATGAGCCGGTGGAGCGGGCCGTCATCGACGTGCCCTCCGAGCACGTCGGCACGGTCACCCAGGCCATGGCCCCTCGCAAGGGACAGGTCACCGACCTCCGTCCCGGTGACGCCGGGCGAACCGTGATCACGGTGGTGGCTCCCGCCCGGGGCCTCCTCGGCCTGCGCTCCCTGCTGATGACCGCCACCCGGGGGACCGCTCTCGTCCACCAGCACCACGACGGCTGGCAGCCCTGGGCCGGCACGCTACCCGCCCGCACCGGTGGAGCGATGGTCGCCGACCGCTCCGGTACCGCCACCGGCTTCGCTCTCGAGAACCTCCAGAAACGCGGCGAGATGTTCGTCGGCATCAATGAAGCGGTCTATGAGGGCATGGTGGTGGGGGAGTCGTCGCGGCCGGGTGAGATGGTGGTCAACCCCACCCGGCCCAAGGAACTGACCAACATCCGCACCCACGACCACGATGACGCGGTGCGTCTCACCCCGCCCCGTCGCCCGACCCTGGAGACGGCCATCGAGTGGATCGGCGAGGACGAACTGGTGGAGGTGACGCCCGGGGCCGTCCGCATCCGCAAGCGCTACCTGGGCGAGAGCGAACGCCGGTTGGCTCGGAAGAGCCGCTGACCCGGAGGCCCGGGCCGGGATCAGCCGTGGATCGCTCCGGGCGCGACGTCGGCGGCCGGGCCTACCCACATGAAGAGGCCGCCGCCAGCCCGATGACCCGCGCCAGCGCCGTCCGGGTCGCCGGGCCCACGACGCCGTCGACCACCAGGCCGTGATCCTTCTGGAAAGCACGCACCGCCCGTCGCGTCGCCGGGCCGAAGCCGGGGCCGAAGGGCGTCGGGCCAGGGGCGTGGCCCGCCGCTGCAAGCCATCGCTTGAGTTCTCGTACATCCGGCCCGCGCTGGCCGGCGCTCAGCAGGCGCCCGTCGGACCGGACCAGCGAGGCGATGGCGGGAAGCTCGGCCATCCGAGCGATGGCGGCCCGAGTCCGGCCACCCACGGCCCCGTCGACGGGAAGCCCCTGCCTGCGCTGGAAGGCCCGCACCGCCGCCTCGGTGCCCGGGCCGAAGATGCCGTCCACGGTGCCGACCGGGTAGCCGCGTACTCGCAGGAAGGCCTGCAACTGCCGCACACCCTCGCCGGTGCTGCCCCGCCGCAGCAGGGGACCACCGCCCAGCACCGCCGCCAGGGGAGCAGAGCCGCCGGGAGGGCACGCCTCCCCGGTGAAGGCCGCCGCCAGGGAAGGGAAGGGATCGACCTTGACGCCGCCGGGAGCCAGCAGTTCGAAGTGCAGGTGAGGCGCAGTGTCCTCGGCGTTGCCGCTGTCACCCACCCACCCGATGAGTTGCCCCGCGGAGACCCGCGTCCCCGAGACGATCCCCGGCGCGATGCCCCATCCCTTCCCGTCGTCCGTGCCCGGGGTGTCGTTGTTCAGGTGGATGTACCAGGTCTGCCAGCCGTCGTCGTGGGCGAGGAAGACTGAGCAGCAGGTGGAACCGGTCCAGGCGACCGTGGCGGCGGCGGCGGCGTAGACCGGCGTCATCTTCGGAGCCATGATGTCCACTCCCTCGTGCCGCCGGGTGCATCCTCCACGGCAGGCCCCGAAGCCCAGGCCGTGCTCCTCGGTGAGGGTCAGCCCCGACCCTCCCACCGGGAACACCAGTGGGTACTCGACGCGCTGGCCGTAGACGAACGGCCCGGAGGGTACCCCCGGAGCAGCCGATGCCGCCGCAGGGCCCAGTGGACCGCCGCTCCACCCCAGGAGCAAGAGAGCGATCGCCCCCAACGCCCCCAGGCGCAAGCCGAGACGATTGGCCATGCGGATTCCATCGGACGCCACCGGGCCGAACCTGACCCGAATCGCCGGCGGGACGGGAACGGGGACGGCTCGGCAGGAAGGCCCGTCGTGCCGATGCCTGCCGGGGAAGCGCCGGCAGCCATGATCGGGGCGAGTACCCTGCGGCCCGGCCGACGGCGGCGAGCGCGCCGCTCCCCGCTGCGATCGAGGAGGCACGCCATTAGATCGTTCCGGCTCGTTCCCGCTCTGCTTCTCATCGCGGTGGCCTTGGCCGTGACGCGCCCCTCGGAGGCCGCCGACCATCTTTGCTTCGGGAAGGCCGCCACCATCGTCGGCACCCCCGGTCCAGACACCATCGTCGGCACCCCCGGTCCAGACGTCATCGTCGGGCGCGGGGGCAACGACCACATCTCCGGGCGGGGCGGCAACGACCTCATCTGCGGCGGACCGGGTGACGACGTGCTGCTGGGAGAAGACGGCGCCGACTCCCTCGACGGCGGCGACGGAGCCGACGTCCTCCGGGGCGGCCGCAGCGCAGACCTGCTGCGGGGAGGCGCCGGCCCCGACTTCATCGTCGGGGGCACAGGAGCCGACACGGCGCGGGGCGGCCCCGGCCGAGACTCCTGCACCGCCGAGACTGCGTCGGGCTGCGAGCAGCCCATCGTGATAGACCACACCACCGCCGACTTGAGCCGCATACCCGCAGCCTGGCGGCGGCTGGCGGCCGAACGCGTGGTGTGGGCCTACGGCTCCACCTCGCACGGCACGCAGGTGTGGACGGGGGCGGAGTACCTGAAGTCCCTTCTCGGATCGACGGCCTACCCCTTCGCCCGCGGGTGGCACGCCGTCCCGGCCCAGACCGCCCCGCCTCGGCTCCGCATGGCGTACGACTCGGGATGGTCCTGGGACCCCGCCGCCTTCTACAACACGGCTGCCGCCCTCCTCGCCGATGCGCCCCAGGCCAATGCCTTCATGTGGTCGTGGTGCGGCGAACTGTCTTGGGACAACACCGCCGTGGACGCCTACCTGCGCGCCATGAAGCGCCTCGAAGTCGACTTCCCCGGAGTCACCTTCGTGTACATGACGGGCCATACCGACGGCCCGGGGGACCAGATGCTCGAGAGGAGCAACCAGAGGATTCGCAACCACGCGCTGGCCCGCAGCAAGGTCCTGTACGACTTCGCCGACATCGAATCCTGGAGCCCGGCGGGCACCCACTACCCCGGCACCGACGACTCCTGTACCTGGTGCCCCGCCTGGTGCGCCGCCCACCCCGGCGATTGCTCGGGCCTCTCGGCCCAGCCGTACGACTGCGCCCACTCCCATCGCTTCAACTGCGTGGTTAAGGGGCGGGCTTTCTGGTGGCTGTCGGCCCGTCTCGCCGGCTGGGGAGGCGCGTGAGGCCGGCTCTCGCCCTGGGCGGTCTCGCCCTCCTGGCCGCCGCCTGCGGGGGAGGGAGTGCTTCGACCACCTCGACCCCGGCCACCACCGGAGCCCCGGTCCCCACCGCCACCCCGGCCGCTACCACCGCCGCGCCCACCACCGCCGTGCCCACCACCACCGCCCCGCCTGCTGCGACTGCGCTGGTGGCCGACCACGCGGCCGCCGCGGTCCCGGTCCCGGCGGAGTGGCGCGAGCGCGCCGCCGCTGAGGTCGTGTGGGCCTACGGGTCCACCTCACACGGCACCCAGGTCTGGACGGGGGCGGAGGCACTGGGGGAGGGGTTCCCCTTTGCCCGGGAGTGGCACGCCGTGCCCGGGTCGGACGCCCTCCGCATGGCCTACGACGACGGCTGGTCCTGGGATGCCGCGACCTTCTACGACACCGCCGCCGCCCTGCTGGCCGATGCGCCCACCGCGGACGCCTTCATGTGGTCCTGGTGCGGGGAGTTGTCCTGGGACACCACCGCCGTAGAGGCCTACCTCGCCGCCATGGGCCGCCTCGAAGCCGACTACCCAGGGATCACCTTCGTCTACATGACGGGCCACACCGACGGGCCGGGACACCGGGTCTTGGAGCAGAACAACCAGGCCATCCGGGACCATGCCGCCGCCCGCGGCAAGGTGCTCTACGACTTCGCCGACATCGAATCCTGGGACCCGGACGGCACCTTCCATCCCGACACCGACGACTCCTGCCCCTGGTGCGCCGGGTGGTGCGCCGCCCACCCGGAGGACTGCCCCGACCTGCCGGGCGACTGCGCCCACTCGCACCCGTTCAACTGCATCCTGAAGGGCCGGGCCTTCTGGTGGCTGTCGGCTCGCCTGGCGGGGTGGGACGGGGCGTAGCCCGCCGGCGACTCACCGCACCCGGGGGTCGGCCGTCTCCGGGTCGATCTCATAGCGGGTGAGGGCGTCGGCCACCAGCGCCGCCGCTATCCGGCCCTCGGCCGCCAGGGCGCTCAACACTGCCACCACCACATGCCCGGCGTCCACCTCGAAGAAGCGCCGCAGGGCCTCCCGGGTGTCGCTGCGCCCGTAGCCGTCGGTACCGAGGGGGACGAAGGTGCCGGGAACCCACCGGGCCACCTGGTCGGGCACCGCCTTCATGTAGTCGGTGACCGCCACCACCGGCCCGGGAACCTCGCCCAGCGCCCGGGTGACGAACGGCAGGCGGGGCGTCTCGGCCGGGTGCAGGCGGTTCCAGCGCTCCACCTCCAGCGCCTGCTCCCGCAGGGCCTTGTACGAGGTGGCGCTCCACAACTCGACCCCCAGTCCGTAGTGGGAGGCCAGGTCGGCCTGCGCCTGCCGAGCAGCGCGCTGTGCCGGCCCTGAGAACAGGATCGCTCCCGACGGCGGCACTCCCTCCGGTGCCGGCGCCCAGCGGTACAGCCCGGCGATGATCCCCTCATCCACCCCCTGCGGTCTGGGGGGCATGGCGTAGTTCTCGTTGTAGAGGGTCAGGTAGTAGAAGACGTCCTCGCCCTCCGGCCCGTACATCTCCTGCAGGCCGTGCTCCACGATGGCCGCCATCTCATAAGCGAAGGCCGGGTCGTAGGCCCGGCACACCGGCACGGTGGAGGCGAGGAGGAGGCTGTGGCCGTCCTGATGCTGCAGGCCCTCGCCCAAGAGGGTCGTCCTCCCGGCGGTGGCCCCCAGCAGGAACCCGCGGGCCCGGGCGTCCCCGGCCAGCCAGACCAGGTCGCCCACCCGCTGGAAGCCGAACATCGAGTAGAAGGTGAAGAAGGGCGCCATGGGCACGCCCCGGGTGGCATGAGAAGTGGCGGCGGCGATCCACGACGCCATCGAGCCCGCTTCGGTGATGCCCTCCTCGAGGATCTGGCCGTCGCGGGACTCCTTGTAGGAGAGCAGCAGGTGGTGGTCCACCGGCTCGTACAACTGCCCCTCGGAGGCGTAGATGCGCAGTTCCTTGAACAGGGCGTCCATGCCGAAGGTGCGGCCCTCGTCGGGGATGATGGGAACGACCCGCGGCCCGAAAGAATCGTGCCGGGCCAGGTTGCGCAGGAGCCGGGTGAAGGCCATGGTCGTCGAGACCTCCTGCGTCCCCGAGCCGGCGTCGAACTCGGAGAAGGGCCCGTGGTCGGGCAGGACCAGCGGGCGGCGCAGCTCCACCGGCCGGCTGGGGAGCGGCCCGCCCAGGGCCCGGCGCCGCGCCAGCAGGTACTGCACCTCCGGAGAATCCACCGGCGGCCGGTAGAAGGGAGGCTCCCGGCCTTCTTCCAGGGCGGCGTCGGGGATCTCCGTCTGCAGCTGCAGCCGGTCGCGCAGCGCCAGCAACTGATCGTTGGAGAGCTTCTTGATCTGGTGGGTGGCGTTGCGTCCCTCGACGTCCGGGCCCAGGGTCCAGCCCTTCACCGTCTTGGCCAGGATCACCACCGGAGCGCCCCGCAGGTCCACCGCCGCCCGGTAGGCGGCGTACATCTTGCGGTAGTCGTGCCCCCCGCGGCGCAGCGCCCAGACCTCGTCGTCGCTCATCCCCGCCACCAGGCGCCGCAAGCGCGGGTCGGGCCCGAAGAAGTGCTCCCGCACATAGCCCCCGTCCTCGGCCTTGAAGCGCTGGTACTCGCCGTCGACGGTGGTATTCATCTTCTGGACCAGGACGCCTTCGGCATCCCGGGCCAGCAGCGGGTCCCAGTTGGCCCCCCAGATGACCTTGATGACGTGCCAGCCGGCGCCGCGGAAGAAGGCCTCGAGCTCCTGGATGATCTTCCCGTTGCCCCGCACCGGGCCGTCGAGGCGCTGCAGGTTGCAGTTGACCACCCACACCAGGTTGTCGAGGCGCTCCCGGGCGGCCAGCGAGATGGAGCCCAGGGTCTCCGGCTCGTCCACCTCGCCGTCTCCCAGGAAGCACCACACCCGGGAGGCCGACGTGTCGTCGAGGCGGCGGTGGTGCAGGTAGCGGTTGAAGCGCGCCTGGTAGATGGAGTTGATCGGGCCGAGCCCCATCGAGACGGTGGGGTACTCCCAGAAGTCCGGCATCAGCCGAGGGTGCGGATAGGAGGACAGCCCCCCGCCGCCGATCTCCCGCCGGAAGCGCAGCAGTTGGGCCTCCTCCAGGCGGTGCTCCAGGAAGGCCCGGGAGTAGATGCCGGGGGCGGCGTGTCCCTGGATGTAGATGTGATCGCCGGGGTTGCCGTCGGCCTTGCCGCGGAAGAAGTGGTTGAACCCCACCTCGTAGAGGGCAGCCGAGGAGGCGAAGGTGGAGAGGTGCCCGCCGATGCCGTCGGCCGCCTTGTTGGCCCGCACCACCATGACGGCGGCGTTCCAGCGGATGATGCGCCGGATGCGGCGCTCCAGGTCCTCGTCGCCGGGGAACCAGGCCTCCTGCTCCGGGGGGATGGTGTTGATGTAGGGGGTGCTCACCGAAGCGGGCACGCCGATGTTGCGCTCCCGCGCCCGCTCGATGAGGCGAGCCATGAGGAAGCGGGCGCGGCTCTCCCCGGCCCGATCGACGATCTGGTCGAGGGCCTCGAGCCACTCCCGGGTCTCGTCGGGGTCGGCGTCGGGCAGTTGGTGGACGAACCCGTCGATGATCATGGATGCGCTCCGCGGGGCGTCGGCCGCTGAGGTTACCCCCCGGAAGCCCCTACCCGGAGGCGATGTCGGCGACGGCCGCTCCCAGCAGCCGCACCAGGTCCTGGGGGGCCACCTCCACCTGCAAGCCCCGCCGTCCGCCGCTGACCAGAACCGTCGCGTGCTCGAGCAGGGAGCGGTCCGCCACCACCGGCAGGCGCCGCTTCTGCCCGAAGGGGCTGATGCCGCCCACCACGTAGCCGGTCAGCCGTTCGGCGTGGGCCGGGTCCGCCATCGTGGCCTTCTTGGCGCCCAGGGCGCGCGCCAGGGCTTTGAGAGACAGATGGCCGCCCACCGGCACCACCGCCACCGTGGGGCGCTCGTCCACCACCGTCACGAGGGTCTTGAATACCCGTTCGGGCTCCACCCCGAGCGCGCCGGCAATGGCCTCGCCGTAGCTCCCCACGGCCTCCGCCACCGGCGGGTACTCGCGAGGAGTGAAGGTGATTCGCGCCCGGCGCAGCGCCTCGGTGGCCGGGGTTGCGCTCATCCCCCTCCCTCCTTTCGCCACACCGAACCCGAGCCCGCGAAACGAGGATACCGAAGGCGCGCCGACGATCGCTCCGGGCCGGGGCTCGGCCGGAGGCCGCGCTCCCTCGAGCCTCGGCCTCCCTGGTGACGGCGTTCCCTTCGCGTGCCCTCAGAGAGCGCCGGCAGCTTCCCGAGGTCCGCACCCACGCCCAGGGCGCTGCTGCCGGAGGCTCGACCGGACCGGCCGCGGGGGTGAGGACCGCACGCCGCCCAGGAGGTCAGTCGAGGTGGTGCTGCGCCCGGAGCAGGGCCAGGTCGGCGGCGACCATCTTCTCGATCATCTCCTCGAAGGTCACCGTCGGCTTCCAGCCGAGCCGCTCCCGGGCCTTCGAGGCGTCCCCGACGAGCAGGTCCACTTCGGCCGGGCGGAGGTCGGCTGCGCTCAACGTCACGTGGCGCTCCCAGTCGAGTCCGAGGCAGCCGAAGGCCACCTCACAGAGCCGGCGCACCGAGTGGGTGCGTCCGGTGGCGAGAACGAAGTCCTCGGGAGCGTCGGGGCGGAGCATGAGGTGCATGCCGCGCACGTAGTCGGGAGCCCAACCCCAGTCGCGCTGGGCTTCCAGGTTGCCCATCGGAAGCCGGTCGGCCAGACCCAGGGAGATCTTGGCAGCGTGGTAGGTGACCTTGCGGGTGGCGAACTCCAGGCCCCGGCGGGGCGACTCGTGGTTGAAGAGGATCCCGGAGACGGCGTACATGTCGTACGACTCCCGGTAGTTCACCGTGATCCAGTGACCGTACAGCTTGGCCACGCCGTAGGGGCTCCGGGGGTGGAAAGGGGTCGTCTCGCGCTGAGGAATCTCGACGACCCGGCCGAACATCTCGCTCGAAGAAGCCTGGTAGAAGCGGATTGACGGGTCGACCTTGCGGATCGCCTCGAGCACCCGGGTCACGCCGAGGGCGGTGAACTCCCCGGTGAGAACCGGCTGACCGAAAGACGTCGGGATGAACGACTGCGCTGCCAGGTTGTACACCTCGCTGGGCCGGTGCTCCCGGATCACATCTATGAGGGGCACGAGATCGAGGAGATCCCCCTGGACGAGCCGGATGCGGTCCTGAATGCCCACGATGCGCTCGAAGTTGAGGGTGGAGGTGCGGCGCACCATCCCGATGACCTCATACCCCTCGTCGAGCAGGAACTCTGCGAGGTAGGAGCCATCCTGCCCGGTAATCCCGGTCACCAGCGCCTTCCGCGGGGTCACTTCGCGCCTCCGATCCTCCGACGCCAGTCGTCGAGTGTATCCGCCAGGGTCTCCTCGAGAGCCCTGACGGGCTCCCAGCCGGTCCGGGCGCGCAGCTTCGACGCGTCGCAGTAGCTCACCGGGTTGTCCGAGGGGCGCATGCGGGCCGGGTCGGGACGCACCTCGATGGGCACCCGGGCGGCGGAGAGCAGCCACTCCACGATGGCAGAGATGGCCACCGGGTGCCCGCTCCCGACGTTGTAGGCCTCTCCGGGCAGGCCTTCTTCCAGCGCCAGGAGGTAGGCCCGGGCCACGTCCCGCACGTCGCTGAAGTCCCGCTCCGCCTCCAGATTGCCCACCAGGAGCACCGGCGGGCGAAGGCCCGCTTCGATCTCGGCGATCTGGCGGGCGAAGCTCGAGACGACGAACATCTCATCCTGGCGCGGCCCGATGTGGTTCGCCGGACGCACCCGGACGACGTGGAGTCCCTCGCTCAGGTGGTACTGCAAGGCCAGCAAGTCCTGGGCCGCCTTGCTCACCGCGTACGGGTTCGCCGGGCGCAGCGGCATCTCCTCGGTGAAGGGGAGCCGCGCCGCGGCGACGGTCCCGTAGGCCTCGATGGAGCCGACCACGAGCACCCGGGTGGGGGAGGGGCTCCCGCTCAGCGCCATCAGCACATTCAACTGACCGCGCACGTTCGTTTCGAAGGTCTCCCACGGCTCCGACCAGGCGGCCGGACCGAAGGCCTGCCCGGCCAGGTGATACACCCGCTCTGGGGCCGCCTCGGCCACTGCCTGGGCCGCGAAGCCCGGATCCCTCAGGTCACCCTCGCGGTAGGCGAGACGACCGGCGAGATGCCCGATTCGATCGGCTCGCCCGCGCCCAACGCCCCACACCTCAACGCCGGCCTGTGCCACCAGCAGGTCCGCGAGGTGGCTCCCGGCGAACCCGTTGACTCCGGTGATCAGGACGCGCAGGCCGCTTCCTCCCCTCGACTGGGGGAGACTCTAGTTGACCGCCCCTCTGCTGCCGGTGGAGGCCGGGGACGGCACATCACGGAGATCAACTTGACATAACGTTGATTATGGGCGTTCCGTCCTACCCGGTAACCGGGCGCCCCGTGCCCGCTCGGGCGCTTCAGCCCGCTTCGGCGGCCGGCGGCGTCAGTACTGCGGCCGGTTCCACGCAGGCGTCGCGCAACGGGGCCGCGGCGGCGTAGAGGTGCTGGAAGGCGCGCCGGTAGTCCTCCGGGCCGGGCCGACCCCGCAGGTCGACTTCGACGTCGTCCAGGGCGCTCTCGAGGACGTAGAGGCCGTCCCGCAGGCGGCAGAGGGCGTCGGCGTCGACGAGAGCCTCTCCGGAGGCAAGACCCATGCGGGCCGCCAGGCAGCGCGCTTCAAAGGCCCGCTGGCGGTGGCTCCGCCGGCAGTAGCGCGCCCGGCGCCCCTGGCTGCCCGAGCGGGCGAAGGCCCGGCCGCACCAGGCGCAGTGAGCGATCTCCGTCTTTTGCGTCACAGTGACGGAATGGTAGCCGGACGACGGGCAGGGCCCGGGGCACTGCCCCGGGCCCCCGGCCTCGGCGGCGGCTACTTCTCCAGCAGGCTGCGCAGCATCCACGACGTCTTCTCGTGGACCTGCATGCGCTGGGTCAGGAGATCTGCGGTCACCTGGTCGTCTCCCTCGTTCGCCGCCGGGAACACGGCCCGGGCGGTGCGCACCACCGCTTCGTGCGCTTCCACCAGGCGCCGGATCATGGTGACGGCGTCGGGGTCGTCGGCGTCCTCGGGAATCGAGGTCAGCGAGGTGAACTCCCGGTAGCTGCCTGGAGACAGAGCCCCAAGGGCCCGGATACGCTCGGCGATCTCGTCCACCGCCATCGCCAGCTCGGTGTAGTGCTGCTCGAACATGACGTGGAGGGTCTGAAACATCGGCCCGGTGACGTTCCAGTGATACTTGTGGCTCTTGAGGTAGAGCGTGTAGCTGTCCGCCAGCACTCGCTCCAGACCCGAGGCGATGGCCTCTCGGTGCGCCGGGGCGATCCCGGTGTCGATCTGCATGCCGCCCATTCCGTCGCTCCCTTCTGCCGGCGAGACTGCCGGCACCTGGTGGTTCCTGCTCCGCTCCCCCTGCAACGCCGCCGGGCCCGGGAATAATCCGTCACTGTGACGATATTGCAGGCCTCGCGGCAAGAGACACCCAGCGAGAGGAACCATAACCGCCATGCCCACCCTGGAACTCACCCGGGAGAACTTCGAGACCACCATCGCGGAGAACGAGACCGTGCTGGTCGACTTCTGGGCCTCGTGGTGCGGCCCCTGCCGCATGTTCGGGCCCATCTTCGAGAAGGCCTCCGACGAGCACCCCGGCATCGTCTTCGGCAAGGTCGACACCGAGGCGCAGCAGGAACTGGCGGCCGCCTTCGGCATCAGTTCCATCCCCACGCTCATGGTCTTTCGCGACCAGGTGGTGCTCTACTCCCGGCCCGGGGCCCTGCCTGCCGCCGCGCTCGGCGACCTGATCCGCCAGGCCCAGGCCCTCGACATGGACGAGGTGCGGCGCACCATCACCGCCCAGGAAGCCGAACATGCCGGCCACGACCACAGTCGCGATCACCACGACGACTGACCCGTCGCGCCCGCCGGCGTAGCATCGCCGGGTGCTGCGCTACGCGATCAACCTGCCCAACTTCGGCGACTTCGCCGACCCGCATCGCCTGGTGGACCTCGCCCGGCGAGCCGAGGCCGCCGGCTGGGACGGCTTCTTCCTCTGGGATCACATCCGGGCCGGGGAGTGGGCGGGCCCGGTCACCGACCCGTGGGTCGCTCTGGCCGCCGTGGCCGGGGCCACCCGGCGCCTCACCCTGGGGACCATGGTCACTCCCCTCCCCCGCCGCCGGCCCACCACCCTGGCTCGCCAGACGGTGACCCTCGACCACCTGTCGAGGGGGCGGCTGGTGCTCGGGGTGGGCATCGGCTGGCCGCGCGACGTGGACTTCGCCGACCTGGGCGACTCGGGAGACGATCGGGTGCGAGCCGCCCAACTCGATGAGGGTCTCGAGGTCCTCACCGGGCTGTGGTCGGGCGAGCCCTACTCCTTCAACGGAGTGCACTACCACCTCAAGCGAACGCAGTTCCTGCCCCCGCCGGTCCAGCAGCCCCGCATCCCCATCTGGGTGGGAGCCATGTGGCCCCGCCGCCGGCCGTTCCGCAGGGCGGCCCGCTGGGACGGCATGGTGCCTCTGGTGCAGGACCCCGAGATGGACTTCCGGCCCCCGACCGCCCCCGAGGTGGCCGAGATGCTGGACTACGTCGGGGAACACCGCGACCCGGTGGCGCCGTTCCAGGTGGCCGTGGGCGGCACCCTCTCCGGCCTGGCCGACCAGGGCATGACCGCCCCCGAGGTCATCGGCCCCTACCACGAGGCCGGGGCCACCTGGTGGATGGAGGCCATCGGCTGGCCGCTGCGGCCCTATGGGTTCTGGCCGGAGTACGTGTCGCTGGGGCCGCCCCGCCTCGGCTAGCGCGCCGGGCCGCAGGGCAGTGCCGGCTTCAGTACGATCGCGTCACCACCCCCCGAGACGGCGGAAGGAGAAGCAATGCGGACTTCACGTGGGGCTCTAGGGATCCTCTGCGCCGGCGCCATCCTGATCGCAGGGTGCACCTCGGGCACGCCCGAGCCCGGGGCGTCCACCACGCCGACACCCCCGCCGTCTCCGGCCGATCTGGTGCTCACCAACGGGGTCGTGTACACCGTGGATGCCGGCCGCAGCATCTCATCGGCCATGGCCATCGCCGGCGACACCATCGTCTATGTAGGCGACGATGCCGGTGCGGCGGCCTTCGTGGGGGCGGACACCACCGTCATCGACCTCGGGGGGCGCCTCGTCCTCCCCGGCCTCATCGACAGCCACGCCCACGCCACCTCCGGCGTGTCCGACCTCTACGAGGTCCCCCTGTACGGGATCGGGTCCGTCGAGGAGTACCAGCAGGCCGTCGCCGACTTCCTGGCCGCCTCGCCCGGCTTGACCGCCCTGCGCGGCGCCGGCTGGATCAACGCCGTCTTCGGCCCGCAGGGGCCCACCGCAGCCATGCTCGACGCGGTGGCCCCCGACATCCCGGCCCTGCTGTATTCCGAGGACTACCACAGTGCCTGGGCCAATACCGCGGCCCTGGAAGCGGCCGGCATCACCGCCGCCACCCCCGATCCCGCCGGCGGGATCATCGAGCGCGACCCGGACGGCAGCCCCCTGGGCACCCTGCGGGAGTCGGCCATGGCCCTGGCCGAAGGGGTCATCCCGCCGTACGGCGTCGAGCAGTACCTCGAAGGGCTGGCCTACTTCCAGGGCTTCGCCCACTCGCTCGGGCTGACCACGGTCTACATCCCCAGCCTGCCCGGCGGGGACGACGCCGCCCTGCAGGCCCTGCACGACTTCGAAGCTTCCGGCGACATGGCGATCCGCTTCCCCACCGCGGTCAACATCGACCCCGAGGAAGACCTCTCTGCGGTCGACGCCCTGGCCGCCCGGCGGAGCGCCGAGGCCGGGGGCCTCTTCCAGATCGTGGCTGCCAAGATCTTCGTGGACGGCGTTCTGGAAGGCGGGACCGCCTACCTGGAGGAGCCCTATCTGCACCAGCCGGGCAACGGCGAGTTGCTGTGGGACCCCGAGCACTACAACGAGATGTGCGCCGCACTCGATCGGGCCGGCGTCCAGATCCACGTCCACTCCATCGGCGACGCCTCCACCCGCATCACCCTGGACGGGTTCGCCCATGCCCGCGCGCAGAACGGGGCGCGCGATGCCCGCAACATGATCACCCACCTCCAGCTGGTAGCTCCCGAGGACATCGCCCGCTTCGCCGACCTTGGCGTGATCGCCGTCCCGCAGCCCTACTGGTTCGTGGTGGACACCTACTACCACCAGGCGGTCGACTACGTGGGCCAGGAGCGGGCCGATGCGCAGTACCCGATGAGGAGCTTCTTCGACGCCGGCGTCACGGTGGCCTCGGCCAGCGACTACCCGGTCTCCTGGCCGCCGGACCCCATGCTCGCCATCGAGCTCGGCATCACCCGGACGGTGCCCCGCGGCAGCGAGATCTACGTGGACCCGGACTTCGAGACACCCCTGAATCCGGAGGAGGGGGTCACGATCGACCAGATGATCGCGTCCTTCACCATCAACGGGGCCTACGCCATCTCCATGGAGGGCGAGATCGGCTCCCTGGAGGTGGGCAAGAAGGCCGACTTCATCGTCCTGAGCCAGAACATCCTCGAGGCCGACCCGGGCGCGATCCACGAAACCACCGTGCTGCTGACCTACTTCGCCGGCCGGGAGGTCTACCGCAGCGAGGCCTACCCCGGGTGAGGTGAGGAGCCCCGGCCGGCCTGAGCCGTCACCCCCGGGGAATCAGCGCCAGCTGACGCGACTGGGCGACCAGCCGGCCCGAGGCGTCCCACACTTCACCGTCCTCCTCCAGGAACCCCCCGGTGATGAACCGGGTGGTGAAGGCGCAGCGCAGCCACCCCGGCTCGGGCCGGGCGCGGACGTGGGCGGTGAGCTCCAAAGTAGGGGTCCAGGCCACGGGCAGGCCGGCCCGGAACACGGTGGGCGGGAAGGCGTCGACCGCCACCAGCAGCCCGAGAGGGTCGATCGGCTCGCCGCCGGGGAAGCGGAACCAGCCGCTGACCCGAGGAGGCCCGGTCGGGCCGGTGAAAGGCAGTTCATCGGGATGCAGGCGAAGCTCCACCCGGCCCATGAAGGGCGGCGGGAAGGTCTCGGTGGCCTCGATCAGGTAGCAGTCCTCCGGCGGCGGCAGGTCGGGCGGGGCGGCATCCACCCGCTCCGGCCCGGCGTAGCCTCCCAACTCGGCGAAGCTGCCCAGCACGGCCACCACCGGCACGCCCGCCGAGGCCAGGGTGGCCGCCACGGTGGAGAAGCGCCGGCCGCGGCGCAGCACCCGCGCCTCGATCTGCACCGGGCCGGGACGGCCCGGAGCGAGGTAATGGCCGGTGACGGTCACCGGGTCCGGCCGGCCGGAGGCCTCGGCCGCGGCCCGGGCGGCGATGGCCAGGGTGTACCCGCCGTCGGCGTTCCCGCCGATGTCCCAGCCCGGGGCGATCTCCCCGGCCCAGGTGGTCTCGTCCCGGCGGTGGACCGCGCTGGCGGCGGCGAAAGGCCCGGTCACGCCGGCCTCAGCCCCGCCGCCGGCGCGACCCGCGCCGCTTCCACCTCCGCTTGCATCACACAGCCGGCGGCATGGTCGTTGACCAGGCCCACCGCCTGCATGAAGGAGTAGACGATGGTGGGCCCCACGAAGGAGAAGCCGCGCCGCTTGAGATCGCGGCTCAACAGGCGGGACCCCTCCGTCTCGGCCGGGAGTTCGGCGATGGCTTGCGGCGCCGCGCCCGGGAGCACCATGTGGGGCCGGAAGTAGGCGGCCAGAGAGCCGAGCTCCGCCCCGACCTCCAGCGCCCGGCGGGCGTTGCCGATCGCCGCCTCGATCTTGCCGCGATGCCGGACGATGCCGGCGTCGCCGAGCAGGCGGGCCACGTCCGCCGCGCCGAAGGCCGCCACTCGTGGGATCTCGAAGCCGGCGAAGGCGGCCCTGAAGGCCTCCCGCTTGCGCAGGATCGTCGCCCACGACAGGCCGGCCTGGAAACCCTCGAGCACCAGCATCTCGAACAGATGCCGATCGTCGGTCACCGGCCGGCCCCACTCCTGGTCGTGGTAGCGGAGGTAGGTCTCGCCGCCGCCCACCCCCCACCAGCAGCGCAGGCGGCCGTCCGGTCCCGGGGCGAGGATGTCGGTCATGCCTCCACGCTACTGCGCGGTCCCCGACCCCCGGCGCCGCTCAGTCGCCTCCGAGCGCCTCCAGCGCCCGCTGCACCAGCGTCCGGAGAACCGCCACCTTGTAGCGGTTGTCGGCGAGAGGAGCCGCGTCGGCCACCGCCAGGCTCGCCGCCTCGCCGACCGTCGCCGGATCGAGACGCCGGCCGACCAGGTACTCCTCGGCCCCGGTGGCCCGCAGCGGGATCGGCGCCGCCGCCCCCAGCGCCACGCGGGCAGAGCGCACCTCCCCCCGAGACAGGGTCGCCACCGCGGCCACCCCGGCGATGGGGAAGTCGATGGAATGCCGGGTGCGGAACTTCAGGTAGCACTGCCGGGTGCCCGGGGCGGGGCGCGGCACCTCGACCTCGGCCACCAGTTCGCCGGGCGCCAGCACCGTCGCCGATTGCGGCCCCACGGCGAAGAATTCCTCGGCCGGAACCCGCCGCCGGGTGGTGCGGATCGTGGCCCCCAAAGCCACCAGCACCGGGGCCAGGTCGGCGGCGTTCACCGCCACACAGCCACCGCAGTTGAAGCAGCGCCGCGCCTCGGCATCGAGCGTCGCCCAGGGCAGGGAGGACCGGTCCTCGGCCGTCAGGGTGCGCCCTCCGACCGCCTCCTCCGCGACCGGGGGTGACGACACCCACGACGCCGGGTTCAGGTCCAGGAACGCCGGGCGGCGCGCCGCCTCGGTCCCCCGCAAAACCCCTGCGCCTCCCAGGTGCCGGTCCAGGGCGAGGGCGGCGCGCCGCCCGGCGGCGATGGCCGCCACCACGGTGGCCGGGCCGCCGGTGGCGTCGCCCCCGGCGAAGACCCCCGGCAGACCGGTCGCCCCCGTCTCGGGATCCGCCGCCAGCACGCCGCGGCCCGTCACCGGCACGCCGCGGGCGTACCCGAGATCGGGGCCCTGCCCTATCGCCAGCACCACCTGGTCGGCGGCCACCGTCACCCGCTCCCCCGTGTCCATGACCGGAGCGAATCGTCCGGCGGCGTCGAACACCTCCGTGCAGCGGGCCAACTCCATCCCGGCGAGGGCCCCCCGCCGGAGGAGGGCCCGGTGCGGACCCCACGACGGCATGATCTGCACCCGCTCCCGCAGGGCCTGCTCCACATCCTCGGGGAAAGCCGGCATCTCGTCGCGCTTCTCGAGGCAGGCGACGGTGACCTGCCCGGCGCCGAGGCGCAGCGCCGAGATGGCCACATCCAGAGCCACGCTGCCCCCGCCGATCACCAGGACCCGCCGGCCGGCCGAGGTCACCGTCCCGTCGCGGATCCCACGCAGGAAGGCCAGGCCGCTCGTCAGCAACTCCCCGTGGGGCAGGCCGAGGGGCTTCTGCACCCAGGCGCCCGTAGCCAGGAACACCCCGTCGTGGCGCGACCGCACCGTCCGCAGCGACAGCCCGGGCGCCCCCACACGGGCCCCGAACCGGAAGGCGATCCCCATGCCCTCGAGGGCGGCCACCTGGCGACGCACCACCTCGGCGGGCAGCCGATAGGCGGGGATCCCGTAGGCCAGCATCCCGCCCGCGTCGGGAAGAGCCTCGTACACCGTCACCTCGTGCCCCAGGCGCCGCAGGAAGTAGGCGGCCGACAGGCCGCCCGGGCCCGAGCCCACCACGGCTACCTGCTTCCCGCTGCGCCGCCGCGGCGCCCGATAGAGGCGCCGGGCATGCTCGAGGGCGTGCTCGCCGATCCCCCGCTCGATGCTCCGCACCGACACCGCCCCGTCCCAGTGGCCCCGGTTGCAGCCCATTTCGCAGTAGTGGGGGCAGACCCGGCCGGTGATCGCCGGCAGCGGGTTCTGCTGCAGGACGAGAGCGGCGGCGCCGTCGAGGTCCCCGGCTCGCACCAGGCTCAGGTAGGCGGCGATGTCGATGTGCGCCGGGCAGTCCCGGGAGCAGGGTGCGTCGATGGCGCGCATCGCCCCGAACACCGAGTGGTAGCGGTTCTCCCCCATCACCGCCGGGCACCCGTTGCCCCCCTTGCGGGAGCAGAAGAACCGGTTCTCGGGGTGCCGGTAGTACCAGCAGCGCGGCTCCTGGCAGATGTTCCCACCCACCGTGGCCATGTTGCGGATCTGCGACGAGGCCACCGCCCCCGCGGCCGCAGCCAGGGCCGGCCAGGTGGTGATCACCTCTGCGCCGGCGGCTACCTCGGCGAGGGTGACGCGCGCCCCCAGGCGCAGCCGGTCCGGGGTGACGGCGATGCCCCCGATCCCCGGCACGGCCTGGAGATCGGCGACGAGGGCCGGCGCCACGGGATGGATGTGGTCCCGCAGGGCCCCCAGCAGGTCGGTGCCCCCGGCGAGGACCACACCGGCCTCCGGGCCCGCCCCCACCAGGGCCGCCGCCTCTTCGAGAGAAGCGGGCCGCTCGTAGGTGAAGGGGCTCGGCTCCACGGCTAGGCCTTCCCCAGGGCGGCCAGGACCTTCTGCGGGGTCAGCGGTATCTCGTCGAGCCGCACCCCGATCGCCTGATAGACCGCGTTGAGGATCGCCCGCGGGGTGCAGGTGAGCACCCCTTCGCCGATGCCGCAGGCCCCGTACTCCCCCGCCCCGCGCCACTCCTCCAGCAGGACCGGGGTGATGTGCGGCATGTCGGGAAGGGTGGGGATGTGGTAGTCGATCCAATTGAAGTTGAGGGGCACCCCGGTGCCCCGGTCGTAGATGATCTCCTCGGTGAGCGTCTCCCCCACTCCGGCGCACTGCCCGCCGATCTGCTGCGCCTCGGCTCCCGAGGCGTACATGACGGTCCCGCAGTCGTTGACCACCACCAGTTCCAGCACCTCGATGCGGCCGGTTCCGGTGTCCACCTCCACCTCGGCGAAGGCGGCCAGGTAGGGAACCCCGGTTTCCTCGGCAGCGGGGAGCCGGCTGGTGGTGACCACGATGGGCACCAGGTCGCCCTGCCACAGCACGGCGCGGAAGTCCACCCCGGCCTCGGGGGCGTCCCGGCGGAAGATGCGCCCGCCGGCGACGTCGAGGTCGGCGGGGTCCGCCTGCCACTGCCGGGCCGCCGCCGCCAGCACCCGTGCCTTGAGCTCCCGGGCGGCGTCGACCAGCGCCTCCGACTGGAGGAAGGAGACCGAGCTGTCGGTTTGCACGGTGTCCTTCAGCCCCCGTTCGGTGTCCACCACCGCCACCCAGGTGATGTCCTCCGGGGTGATGCCCAGGAAGCCCAGCGCCTCGGCGCAGCCGAGCACGTTGCAGGTGTTCGACCCGGTCCCGGTCTCCACCGTGGGGGCATCGAGCAGCACCGTCCCGTCGGGGTTGAGCCGCAGGCTCACCTGGATCTCCCCCCGGCGCAGCTCCTGCCACTCGGCGTGCCACCCCGGGTGGAAGGAGAAGCCGACGCCGCGGCGCCGCTCTCCGGGAGACTCCGGGCCGGCGCCGGGGGCGTGGCGCTTGTCCCGCCAGCCGATGCGCCGGGCGCCGGCTTCCAAGACCGCCTTCAGGCTGGCGTCGGGCAGCGCCTCCTGGCGGTGGCCGAAGTTGCGCACGGCCAGGTCCAGGGGGTCCAGGCCGAGGCGCTCGGCGAGCAGGTCCACCAGGTGCCCGAGGATCAGGTTCAACTGGGAGTTGCCCACCCCGCGCATCATGCAGCCCGGCAGCTTGTTGGTGTAGACGCCGTAGGCCTCCATCCGCACATTGGGGATGTGGGCGAAGCAGACCTCGGCCACCTCGGCGGGGGCGAACTTGAGGGCGAACACCGAGTGATCGGCGTAGGCCCCCACATTGCCGGTCCCCTTCAGGCAGAGCGCGGTGATGGTGCCGTCCCGGCGCGCTCCCAGGCGCCCCTCGTAGATGATCGGCTGGCGCGAGTCGTGGAACGCCTCGCGCCGGCTGTGGCGGAACTTCACCGGACGCCCGGTGCGCCGCGCCAGCAGGGCGGTGAAGACGAAGAAAGGCTGGTCCCCGGTGTCGTTGCGGCCGAACTGGCCGCCCACGTAATGCGAGATCACCCGCACCCGCGACAAGGGGATCTCCAGCATCTGGCTGAGGTGCATGCGGGTCTGGTCGGCCTCGTAGGAGTTCGACCAGACGGTGAGGGTGTCGCCCTCCCAGCGGGCCAGGCAGGTCCAGTTCTCCAGGGCGCCCTGATTGGCGTTGTGGTACACCGAGGTGCCGGCCACCACCACCTCGGCTTCCTCCAGCGCGCCCAGGGCGTCGCCCTTGTCCAGGAAGACATCGGCTCCGCCGACTTCGTCCGCCGGCAGGACGTTGCCCGGGGCCACCTCCGGGTGGACGGCCGGGGCCCCCGGCCGCATGGCCTCATACGGGTCGAGGACGAACGGCAGCACTTCCCAGTCGACCACGATCTGGCGCAGCGCCTCCTCGGCCGCCGCCTCGCTCTCGGCAGCGACCACCACCCCGGCCTCGTCGCCCACCCAGTGCACGCGGTCCCCGAGTACCCGGCGGTCGCGGAAGCGCCGCCACATCATCCGCTCGTAAGAGACGGTGTCCACGCCGTCGGTCCATCCCGCACTGGTCGGTTTGAGGGCGGCCACCTCGGGGTCGGCGTAGGTCAGGATGTCCACCACCCCGGGCAGCGCTGCGGCCCGGGAGAGGTCCAGGCCCCGGATGCGGGCATGGGGATGCGGGCTGCGCAGCACCCGGGCGTGCAGCAGGTTGGGGAAGCGCTCTCGGGTGGTCACGTCGTCGGCGTACCGCGCCCGCCCCGACGCCTTCTCCAGCGCATCGATCCGCGGCCGGTAGCCGCCGACGAAGCGCCGGGGCACGCGCGGGGCGAAGGGCTCGCTCACGGAGAGGCCCCGAGATCACCGGCGGCGGCGTGCTGCACGGCGCGGGCAATGCCGGCGTAGCAGCCGCACCGGCAGATGTTGCCGCCCAGGGCCTCGGCCACTGCCGCCGGACCGGGCCTCGGCTGGCGGTCGAGCAGCGCCCGCGCCGTCATGACGAAACCGGGAGTGCAGTAGCCGCACTGCAGGGCCGTCCCGAAGCCCGGCTCGCACTGGGCGGCGAAGGCCTGCACCACCGCGTCATCGGCACCCAGGCCCTCCACGGTCACGATCTCGTGCCCTTCGGCCGCCATCGCCAGCACCAGGCACGACAGCACCGCCTTCCCGTCCATGATGACCGTGCAGGCGCCGCAGGCCCCCTCGTCGCAGGCCAGTTTCAGCCCGGTCAGGCCCAACCGCTCGCGTAGCACGTAGCCCAGAGTCGTGCCGGGTTCGAGGTCACGCCCCACCGTCAGTTCGTGAGTGCGACCGTTGACCCGCAGACGGCAGATCGGCCCGGCCGACCAATCCCCCGGAGCCCCCGCCCGCTTCGCCGCCTCCGCCACTGCGTCTGCCTCCTCGCCATCGAATCCGACACGCCGGATCCGGCCCGATCATGCCACACGCGGCCGCGCTGCCGTACCGGCTACGCCTCGTCGCGCGCCAGGTCGAGGGCGGCGGAGTTCATGCAGTACCTCAGTCCCGTGGGATCGGGCCCATCGTCGAACACGTGGCCCAAGTGGCCCCCACACCCGGCGCACCGCACCTCGGTCCGCACCCGCCCGTGGGAGCGGTCCTCATGGGTGGTCACCGCCGCCGCATCCACCACCTCCCAGAACGAAGGCCAGCCGGTGCCGGAGTCGTACTTGGCCTCGGAGCGGAAGAGCGCCGCCCCGCAGCCCGCGCAGTGGTAGGTCCCGGCGTCCTTGGCAGCCCAATAGGCGCCGGTGAAGGGAGGCTCGGTCGCGCTGCACCGCAGCACCTGGTACTGCTCGGAGCTGAGTCGTCCCCGCCACTCGTCGTCGCCGCCGGCCACGTCGCCCATCGCTACCTCCGCCTCGCACCCTACTCTCGGCCCACCCGATAGCCGCCCCGGGCCGGGCCTCGATGTTGGGTCGACGGTCGCCCGCTCGATCTCGACCCTCACCGCGAGGCTACGGTGTCGCACTCTCAAGTGGCAGTCGAGCCTTCCCCGAGCCGCCACACCCCGGCGCTTCGGCCCGGCACTTCGGCCTGCGCCTCTCCCCCGACCCACTCTCCCCCGCCCCACAGGCGAACGGGGGCGCCGCCGCTCGCCGGGAGGGCCATACGCGCCGGGGTGCTCCCGGCGTTGACCACCACGGCGAGGGCCTCGCCCTCCCCTTCCCGAACGAACCCGTAGCAGTCACCCGCCGCGCCGAGATGGCGGTAGCCACCCCGGCGCAAGGCCGGGTGGTTCTTCCGCAGGGCGGCCAGGCTGCGGAACCCCTCCAACAAGACTCGATCCCAGGTCTCCGGACGCTCCCAGGGGAAGGCGCCGCGCCCTCCCGGGTCGTGGTGGCCCGTCAGGCCGACCTCGTCGCCGTAGTAGATGCAAGGCGCCCCGGTGAAGGTGAACAGCAGCACTGCCGCCAGGATCACCGCGTCCCGATCCTCCCCCACCATGCTCAGCACTCGCGGCGTGTCGTGCGAGCCGAGCAGGTTCAGGTTCCCGCGCTGGGCCTCCCCGGGGTAGGTGGCCAGCAGGCGATCCACCGCCTCCCGGTACCCGGCCGCACCAAAGGGCGGCTGCAGGGTGAGGTTCACCGGGGCCACCACCGCCGGGTCGATCCGCTCCCCGGCAGCGAACCGCAGGACCGCCTCGGTCAGCACGTAGTTCATCACCCCGTCGAAGCGCTCCCCCGACACCGTCCACTCCGGCGCCGGGTGCCAGATCTCCCCCACCAGGTAGGCCTCGGGATTGACCGCCTTCACCCGGGAGCGGAACTCCTCCCAGAAGCCCGGCGTGGTGATCTCCTCGGGCACATCGAGCCGCCAGCCGTCGGCCCCGCGCTGGATCCAATGCTCGGCCACCCTCATCAGGTACTCCCGCACCTCCGGGTTGCCCGTGTTCAGCTTGGGCAGGGCGTGGAGGCGCCACCAGGCCTCGTAGTCGGGAGGGCGGCTCAGGTCGTAGGCGTTCACCGGCATCCCGTGGATGGTGAACCAATCGAGGTAAGGGGAGTCGGCCCCGTTCTCGAGGACGTCGTGGAACGGGAAGAAGCCGCGCCCGGTGTGGTTGAAGACTCCGTCGAGCACCACCCGCATCCCCCGCTCATGCGCCGCCCGGATGAGAGTGTCGAAGGCCGCGTTGCCCCCCAGCAGGGGATCGACCGACAGGTAGTCGTAGGCGTGGTAGCGGTGGTTGGAGGCCGACTGGAAGATCGGGTTGAGGTACAGGCCGGTGATCCCCAGATCGGCCAGCCAGCCCAGACGCTCCACCACTCCCAGCAAGTCCCCGCCCTTGTACCCGTGACGCGTCGGCGGGACATCCCAGGCTTCCAGCCGGGCGGGCTTCGGGACCCGGGCCGAGCGAGCGAAGCGATCGGGGAAGATCTGATAGAAGACGGCGTCGGCAACCCAGGACGGCGGAGTGTGGCTCATCGAGTCGAGAGTCTGCCACGCCGGGAAGGTGGCTCAGCCGTCGGCCGCCGCCTCACGATGGTGAGGTAGGCGGCTCCACCCTCCCCCCGGTTCGCCAGTAGACGCCCTCGGCCCGCGTCAGGAAGCCTTCATCCACCAGGTAGCGGCGCAGCGTGGTGTGGTCGGGGTAGAAGACCTGCAGCACCGAGTTCACCGCCACCTCGGGATAGCGCACTCCCGGCTCGAACTCCTGCACCAGGCGCTCCAACACCAGGCGGCGCTTGGCGTGATTGGCGGGCAGGGAAGCCAGGCGAGAGCCCGAGAAGAACTGCGCCAGTTGGCGGGCCTCCTCTGCAGTCCACGGCCCTTCCAGCAGCACCGGGTCTGCCGGCGCGGCCTGGGGCAGCGCCCGGGCGATGCGCTGCAGAACGCCCCGGTCGAGCCTCAGGTCCCGGCCCAGCAAGCCCGTGGCCACCAGGCGGCCTACCTCGCGCCGCACCCGGCGAGGGTCTTCGTGGAGTTCGACGGCGAGGAGGTCGGCGTCTACCGGAGCGGCCGCCGCCTTGCCCAGGATGGCCAGGCGCAGGTGATCGGCGGCGATGCGCAGGAACTCGGTCGGGCCGATGAGCACCCGCCCAGGCTACCGCCCCGTGGCACCGCCGGCTCGGTAGGCTGACGGGGGTGACCCGGCTCATCCTCATCCGCCACGCCCCCACCGCCGAGACCGGCCGGCGGCTCACCGGCCGCCTCCCCGGCGTGGAGATCAGCCCCCGGGGCCGCCGGGCCGCCGGCGCCGCGGCGCGCCACCTGGCCGAGGAGCCGCTGGCGGCCGTCTACACCTCGCCGGTCCTGCGCTGCCGTCAAACGGCAGCGCTCGTCGCCGCACCGCACGGACTGCGCCCCGTGGCCCACGGCGGCCTCACCGAGATCGACTACGGCGCCTGGGCGGGGCGACCCCTGGCGGCGCTGCGCCGTACCGCTGCCTGGCGGCTGCTGCAGACCACCCCGGCGCGCTTCGCCTTTCCCGAGGGCGAGTCGCTGCGCGCCGCCCAGGCCCGGGCGGTGCAGGCCGCCGAGGCCCTGGCCGGCCGTCATCCCGGCTCCGCGCTCGCCCTGGTGACCCACGGGGACGTCGTGCGCTTCATCCTGGCCCACCACCTGGGAGTGCCCCTGGACCTCTACTCCCGCCTGGCCGTGGACCCCGCCTCGCTCTCCATCCTGGACCTGCCTCCCCACGGCCCGCCGACGCTCCGCGAACTCAACCTCACGCCCGGAGGCACCTGATGCGCTCTCTGGGTCGGGTGGGGCACCTCGCCGCCGGGGCCGTTGGGCCACCCGGCCGGCGCATCTTCTACCTGGAAGTGGGATCTGCCGAGGATCGCGAGTGCTTCCTCCTCGAGAAGGAGCAGGTGGCCGCGCTCGCCGCCCACGGCCTCGAACTCGCCGGTGCCGAAGCCGGCGGCGGCCCTGGGCCCTCCCCGGGGCCCCCTGGGGAACCCACCTTCCGCGTCGCCGAGATCGGCCTGGGCACCGACGGGGACGAGATCGTCGTCCTCCTCTCGCCGGCCGACGGGCCCGAACCGGTGGCCTTCACCGTACCGGCCGAGGTGTTCGCCGCCATGGCGCGGCAGGCTCTGGAGGTCGTGGCCGCCGGCCGTCCGCCCTGCCGCCTGTGCGGGCTGCCCCTGGACCCCGACGGGCACGCCTGCCCGGGCGGCAACGGGGACCTGCGCCGCCGGTGACCGGCCCGCCGGCGGCGTTGGTGGACGAGGTCGTCGGCCGCTTCGCCGGCGCCTCGAACCTCACTCTGCTGGCTCGCTCCGGTGGGCGCCTCGTCGTCTACAAGCCAACCGCCGGAATCCGACCCCTGTGGGACTTCGATCCGGTCACGCTGGCGGCACGCGAGGTTCTGGCCTTTCGGGTCTCCGAGGCAATGGGCCTGGGCGTGGTGCCCGAGACATCCTTCGCCGATGGGCCCCTGGGACCCGGCGCGGTGCAGCGCTTCATCGAGCAGGCGGCGCCGTCCGCCCCCATCGACCTCATCGCCACCGCCGACGAGTCGCTCTGGCCCGTGGCCCTCCTGGACCTGGTGCTGAACAACGCCGACCGCAAGGCGGGGCACCTGCTCCTCGAGGCCGGCACGGGCCGTCTGTGGGCCATCGACCAGGGCCTCACCTTCCATCCGGAGGCGAAACTGCGCACCGTTCTCTGGGGCTTCGCCGGCCGCCGCGTCCCTCGGGCCCTGCTCCCCTCCCTCGACCGGCTGAGAGCGATGCTCGACTCGGGCCTGAGCGAGGAGGTGGCTTCGTCCCTCGGCGAGGCGGAGGCGGCGGCGCTGGAGGGACGAGCCGACGCCCTGTGGCATCGGCCGGTGCATCCCCGCCCGCCGCCGGACCGTCACCCGCTCCCCTGGCCGCCTTACTGAGCCGGTCTCTTCTCCGCCCGTCGACTTGACGAGATCGACCCGGGGTGTAGTCTCCCAATAGACTAAAGCGGAGCGAGTTGATCGACTTGCTCTGTATTGCCCATGCAGGAGGCTTCCCGTATGACCGCAAGGTTCGTCCGCCGCCTGGCCCCGGCCCTGGCGGCGGTGCTCGCCCTGGCCGTCGCCGCCTGCGGCGGCGGCAGTGGCGCCACCACCGCCGTCCCCGACGGGAACGGTGCGGGCACCCTGACCGGCACCGTGCGCCTGGGCATGTTCCCCAACGTGACCCACGCCCCGGCCCTGGTCGGCCTCGGGCGGGGCCTCTTCCAGGAGGCCCTCGGCCCCGGGGTCAAACTCGAACTCAGCTACTTCAATGCCGGCGGCGAGGCCATCGAAGCCATGTTCGGCGGGGGGATCGACATGACCTTCATCGGGCCCAACCCGGCGATCAACGGGTTCGCCCAATCCAACGGCACGGCCATCCGCATCGTGGCCGGGTCCACCTCCGGCGGCGCCTTCCTGATCGTCCGCCCCGGCATCACCCGACCCGCGGACCTGGTCGGGGCCTCCCTGGCCACGCCGGCGCTGGGCAACACCCAGGATGTCGCCCTGCGCGCCTGGCTGACCGACCAGGGCCTCACCTACGACGTAGCCGGAGGCGGAGACGTCGCCGTCATCCCCCAGGCCAATCCCGACACCCTGCGCGCTTTCCAGGCCGGCGACATCGACGGGGCCTGGGTGCCCGAGCCCTGGGCGACACGCCTCATTCAAGAGGGGGGCGGGGTGGTCCTGGTCGACGAGCGCGACCTGTGGCCCGGCGGCCGGTTCGTCACCACTCACCTCATCGTGCGCACCGCCTTTCTCGAGCAACACCCCGACCTGGTCGAAGCGGTGGTCCGCGCCGACCTGGCCGCCATCGCCTTCTGCAACGAGAGCCCCGACGAAGCGCAGCAGATCGTCAACGACCAGATCGAGGAGATCACGGGGAAGCGTCTCCCCGACCCGGTCATCGCCGGCGCCTGGGAGACCCTGGACTTCACCTGGGATCCGATCGCTTCGTCCCTGCAAGAGTCGGCGGACGATGCCGTGACCGCCGGTCTGCTGAAGCCGGTCGACCTGACCGGCATCTACGCCCTCGATATCCTCAACCGCCTCCTCGCCGAGGGGGGCCAAGCACCGGTGGCCGGCCTGTGACCGCCACCCTCTCCCATGGTCCTGCGGCTCACACGAAGGCCGCAGAAGCCGCGGTCCGGGTCGACGCAGTCAGCAAGATCTTCGGCCACGGCCCCGAGGCGGTGCAGGCCCTCGACCGGTTGACCCTCCAGGTCGACCGGGGGGAGTTCGTCTGCCTGGTAGGAGCCTCCGGGTGCGGCAAGAGCACCCTGCTCCACATGCTCGCCGGCCTGGACTCCCCCACGGCGGGCTCCATCGCCGTCGAGGGCCGCACCGGGCTCATGTTCCAGGAGGCGGCCCTGTTCCCATGGCTGACGGTGGCGGGCAACGTCGCTCTGGCGCTGCGCCTGCGGGGGGTGGGCCGGGCCGAGCGCCGGCCTCTGGTGACCTCGCTGCTGGAGATGGTGCATCTGGAGGGTTTCGCCTCTCGCCGGCCCCACGAGTTGTCGGGCGGCATGCGCCAGCGAGTCGCCCTGGCGCGGGCCCTGGCGCAGAACGCCGACGTGATGCTCATGGACGAACCCTTCGGCTCTCTCGACGCCATGACCCGCGACCTGCTGCACGCCGAACTCGAACGGCTGTGGACGGAGCGCCGCTTCACCGTGCTCTTCGTCACCCACAATGTGCGCGAGGCGGTGCGACTGGCGGACCGCGTGCTGGTGCTGACCTCCCGCCCGGGGCGGCTGTCGGCGTCGTTCCGGGTCGACATCCCCCGGCCCCGGCGCATCGAGACCCCGGCAGTATCGGCGCTGGCCGGGGAAATCACCGAACAGCTGAGCGTGGAGGTGCGCCGCCATGGCCACGCGTGATCGTCTCACCGAGGAGGTAGCCGGACTCGATGCCCTCGATCTGCCCAAAGCACCCAGGGTCCGACGGGCCGTCCGCCTCTGGGCCGGCTTCTGGCCCAAGATCGCGGCTCTGGCCCTCGCCCTCGGCCTGTGGCAGGCGGTGGTCTGGTCGGGCTGGAAACCCACCTACGTCCTTCCCCACCCTTGGACGGTCCTCTCGGAGTTGGGACGACGCGTCGGCGACGGCACCTTGATGACGGCGGCCGGCATCACCCTGCGTCGGGCGCTGGTGGGCTACACCCTCGCCGTCCTGGTGGGCACGGCCATCGGCAGCCTGGTGTCGCGCGTCAAGCTGCTGCGGGTCGCCACCGGGTCGCTGATCACCGGGCTGCAGACCATGCCGTCCATCGCCTGGTTCCCCCTGGCCATCCTGATCTTCAAGCTCTCGGAGTCGGCCATCCTGTTCGTGATCATCCTCGGAGCCGCCCCGGCCATCGCCAACGGGTTGATCACCGGGGCCGACCACATCCCGCCGCTGCTGCTGCGGGCGGGCCGGGTCCTGGGAGCACGCCGACTCGCCCTGTACCGCTATGTGATCCTCCCCGCCTCGCTCCCCGGATTCGTCGCCGGGATGAAGCAGGGCTGGTCGTTCGCCTGGCGCAGCCTGATGGCCGGGGAGTTGCTGGTCATCATCGCTCGCAAGCAGTCGATCGGAGTGCAGTTGCAGGTGGCTCGCGACTTGGCCGATGCCCCCGGCCTGATGGCCACCATGCTGCTGATCCTGATCATCGGCATCGCCGTGGACTCGCTCTTCTTCGGCACCCTCGACCGGGCCATCCGCCGCCGTTGGGGCCTGATGGACCCGGCCACGTCATAGGTTGATCCTCCGAGGGCCCCCGCCGGAAGCGGAGGCCCTCGGAGCGGCCGACCCTGCAGCACCCCCGGCGCGTCAGTCGGCGCCCGCCTCCGAGCGCAGGCAGACCTGATCGGCCACTACCTCCAGCCGGCTGCGGCGGCCTTCGGCCCCGCTCCAGAAGCGCCGTTGCACCGACCCGGCCACCCACACCGGCCGCCCGGGAGCGGGTTCTGCGTCGACCAGTTCCGCCGGGGGGTCCCACAGCGTCACCGGGACGACGTCCACCCGGCGCGGCTCTTCGGACCGAACGGTGACCAGATAGCGGGCCAGCCGGCTGCCGCTCTCGAACTGCCGTATCTCGACGGGGGCGGCCAGGCGACCGCACAGGACTACGAGGTTCAGATCCACCTTGGCACCTTCCTGGGGAATTCGGGGGGCGAGGCTCAAGGTATGCCGGAGGGGTGACACGAACGCGCCCTACTCCGCCGACCCCGAGCGGGCCCGGCTCGCCGCCTCAGCGCTCCGGCCCCATCGCGCCGCCGCCGACCCCCTCCCTCGGCCTTTCGGCCGCCACCGCCGCGCCGTCCCGGACGGGTAACCTCGCCGTCATGCCCGACGTCGCCGTAACCCCCCTGGGCCACGACCTGTACCTGATCGACGCCTTGATGCACGATCAGCCGGAGCGCCTCGCCTGCTACCTGTTCGACACACCCGAGAGAGTGCTGGTGGAATGCGGCCCCTCGTCCTCCATCGCCCATCTCTTCGCTGCGCTCGACCACCTGGGGATCGACGACATCGGCACCCTGGCGGTGACCCACATCCACCTGGACCACGCCGGAGGGGCCGGCCACTTCGCCGCCCGGTTCCCGCAAGCCCGGGTGGCGGTTCACACCCGCGGGGCCCCGCACCTGGTCGATCCGGCGCGCCTCCTGGCTTCCGCCACCCGCATCTACGGCGAGGAGGGGATGCGTCGCTACTGGGGGCCCATGGAGCCTCTCGACCCGGCCCGACTCGTCGTCCTCGACGAGGGAGACCGCCTCCGCCTCGGCGGGAGCCGGGCGCTCGAGGTGCTGTACACCCCCGGGCATGCCAAGCACCACCTGGTCTACCTCGAGGCAGAGACCGGAGCCTGCCTGGTGGGCGACGAGATCGGCGTGGCCTTCCCTCACGGCCACGCGGTGCAGCCCGACACCCCGCCCCCCGACTTCGATCCGGTCCTCATCACCGAGCAACTGCACCGTATCGCCGCCCGCCGCCCGGCCTTCCTCGGCCTGGCCCACTTCGGGCTTCACCCCGACCCCCAGGCGGCCCTCGCCCAAGCGGAGCAGCGACTGTGGGAGGCGGTGGCGTGGATCGAAGGCACCGCCCCGGCAGAGGATGAGGCGGCTGCCTATCGCTCCTGGGCGCTCGCCGGGCTCAGGGCGCTGGGCCTCCCCGAGGAGGAGATCGCCAAGTACGACGACTCCACATTCTGGGACATGCAGCCCGCCGGCCTGCGCCGCTGGCTGGAGCGGCGGCCCTCCCCCTGACGCCGGTATCTCAGGCCCCGAGGGCCGCCTCGAGTTCGTCGAGGCCCGGAAAGCCGGGATCGCTCTCCGCGATGGCCTGGTAGAGCCGCCGGCTGCCCGACCGGTCACCCAGCCGCGCCGCGGCCCTCGCCGCCACGTACCACACCCGCAACTCACCTTCTGTGGGCCGGGCTTTGAGGTTCGCCGGCCGGGTCAACTCCCAGGCCTCACGCGCCCGGTCCCCATCCAGCAGGTGAGAGGCATACACCACCCGGCCTTCATCGAGCGCCGCCTTGCTCCCCCCCAGCCGGCGAAGGAGCGCGTAGGCGGCCTCCACCTCCTCGGATCGCCCCAGGGCCCGCAGCGTGTCCATTTCCACCGGCAGGTGCGTGCTGTCCCCGCTCAACCTCCGGTAGGTCCGCAACTCCGCCAACGCCTGCTCCCAGCGCCCGATCCGGTACGCCGCCAGGCCGAGCACCTCCCGGACGGCCGGCAGCCGAGGCGTCAGCGCCTTGGCCTCTTCGGCGTGGCGCCGCGCCTTGGCATACCTCCCGGCCACGAACGCCGCCGCCGCCTCTTCCAATTCCAGCCGCGCCGCCGCCACCCGACGGCCCGACGTGACCCGGGCAAGCTCCTCGAGCAGCCACCCCGGCAGCCCGCCGCCACCCTCCTGGCGCCCCGTCCCTGCGCTGGGCCGTCCCGTGAGGCCCTCCCCGCGCCCGCTGTGCCCGCCGGACGCCCGGCCCCGGTCGTAACCCGGCCGCGGCCTTCCGGCCGCGCTCCCACCGGCCCTGGCCCTGCCTCGTGGGTCGCGATCACGGGAACTCATGCGGACATCGTACCGGCACCCCGGGCCTCCCCGGACGCGACGAAGGGCCGCCTCGCGGCGACCCTTCGTCCAAGAACCGGCGGCGACCTACTCTCCCGGGGGTCTACACCCCAAGTACCATCGGCGCAGGCAAGCTTAACTTCCGTGTTCGGAATGGGAACGGGTGGTTCCTCGCCGCTATAGCCACCGGAAATCTCGCGTGCTCGGCACCCCGAGCACTCCATAGCGAGCACTCACGTCTGAATTCACAAGCCCTCGGCCGATTAGTACCGGTCGGCTCAACGCATTGCTGCGCTTCCACCTCCGGCCTATCAACCTGGTGTTCTGCCAGGGGCCTTACCCGCGAACGGTGGGAGGTCTCATCTTGGAGCCGGCTTCGCACTTAGATGCCTTCAGCGCTTATCCGTGCCGTACATAGCCAACCAGCAGTGCCCTTGGCAGGACAACTGGCACACCAGAGGTACGTCCATCCCGGTCCTCTCGTACTGGGGATAGGTCTCCTCAAACCTCCTGCGCCTGCGACGGATAGGGACCGAACTGTCTCACGACGTTCTAAACCCAGCTCGCGTACCGCTTTAACGGGCGAACAGCCCGACCCTTGGGACCTGCTTCAGCCCCAGGATGCGACGGGCCGACATCGAGGTGCCAACCCTTGCCGTCGATATGGACTCTTGGGCAAGATTAGCCTGTTATCCCCGGGGTACCTTTTAGCCGATGAGCCACGGCGCTTCCACATGCCGCCGTAGGATCACTAGGCCCTGCTTTCGCATCTGCTCGACTCGTAGGTCTTGCAGTCAAGCTCCCTTGTGCCCTTACACTCGCCGTCTGATTGCCGACCAGACTGAGGGAACCTTTGGGCGCCTCCGTTACATTTTGGGAGGCCACCACCCCAGTGAAACTGCCCGCCAGGCACCGTCCCTAATCCGGATAACGGACCGAGGTTAGAAGCCCGATATGCCAAGGGTGGTATTTCAACGCTGACTCCACAACGGCTAGCGCCGCTGCTTCCAAGTCTCCCACCTATCCTACACATGCCACACCAGACTCCAATGCCAAGCTGCAGTAAAGGTCCCGGGGTCTTTCCGTCCTGTCGCAGGAAGTGAGCATCTTCACTCACACTGCAATTTCGCCGAGTCCGTGGTTGAGACAGCGCCCAAATCGTTACGCCATTCGTGCAGGTCGGAACTTACCCGACAAGGAATTTCGCTACCTTAGGCACATTTGTTACTACCTGCCCGTGATGTTCGCAGGCGAGGTGGCCAGGTCATTTCTGCCTGGCTCCTCATGTCGCCATGAGGGTCGGACTGTCTCATCGCCCTTCACAAGGGCGCCTGGCGTACAGTCTCTGAGGATCCTGCCAGAATCTGATCCAGGGTTCGCGCCCGCTGCTTTCCCACTCCGTTCATGGTGTAGGCCAGCCGGATCAGGCGTTCGAATCCTGCTCTCACGAGGTGTTCCTTCTTGCGCATTGCCCTCACGATGAGAGCGAAAGTCTCGAAGTCCTGACGCTTGACGATGAGAGGATGCCTCTCGAAGAACGGCACTACGCACCGTTCCAGATCGGACATCCTGCGCACTTCAAAGGTCAATACCGAGCTCTTCGGTCCCTTCTGCCGGATGAATCCGCATCCGAAGAGCCGCCGGATTCGTTCGAGTGCCTCCCGACCGCGCTCGTGCTGGTAGACCTGGAAGACAGCCTGAAGCTGCCACCCGTTGGTCATCTTCGCACCCGGATTCCGGTGGATCGACACGGAGAAGCATCCCTCTCCGTCGACGAACCCACAGAGCCAGTTCGGGTCGAGAGCCGATTCCTGAGTTTCCTGCTGATAGTCCGCACCGGAAGGATTGTCACTCATCATGCCGGCACCGTATCGCACGGCACTGACAGTAATGAGTACCTCCGGATTCCCGGATGTCCCAGCATACAGCCAGGTTTTGCAACCGCCAGGTCGCTAACCGACGGTTATAGTTACCGCCGCCGTTTACCGGGGCTTAGGTTCAGAGCTTCGCCACCGAAGTGGCTAACCCCTCCCCTTGACCTTCCGGCACCGGGCAGGCGTCAGAGCGTATACAGCGTCTTGCGACTTAGCACGCTCCTGTGTTTTTAGTAAACAGTCGCTTGGGCCGAGTCACTGCGGCCTCCTCGGGCTCGAGCATGCGAAACGCTCTCACCCTACCGAGGCGCCCCTTCTCCCTAAGTTACGGGGCGATTTTGCCGAGTTCCTTAACCACGGTTCTCTCGCTCGCCTTGGTATTCTCTACCTGTCCACCTGTGTCGGTTTGGGGTACGGGCACCTTGTGCACTCGCTAGAGGCTTTTCTCGGCGGCATGGGCGTTCGGCAGCTTCTCCTAAAGCGGATCGGCATCACGCCTCAGGCTTAGTGGGGTCCGGGTTTGCCTGGACCCCGCCCTACACGCTTGCCCCGGGTCAACCAACGCCCGGGTCTGCTTACCCTTCCGCGTCACCCCATCGCTGGCCTAGTGCCGGCCGGTTCGGTAGGCCCCGAAGGGCTTTCCTTAGCAGGCCGGGGTCGGCCGTGGCGCGCACATGGTGGTACTGGAATATCAACCAGTTGTCCATCGACTACGCCTCGCGGCCTCGCCTTAGGTCCCGACTAACCCTGGGCGGACGAGCCTTCCCCAGGAAACCTTGGACATTCGGCGGGGGAGATTCTCACTCCCCATTCGCTACTCATGCCGGCATTCGCACTCCAGCAGCCTCCACGGCTGGCTCCCGCCGCCGCTTCGCTGGCTGCTCGACGCTCCCCTACCGATCCCGCCGCCTGGACCCGTCCCCCGAAAGGAACAGGCCTGGCTGATGGCGGAATCCCGCAGCTTCGGTGCTGGACTTGAGCCCCGTTACATTTTCCGCGCAGAACCACTCGACCAGTGAGCTATTACGCACTCTTTGAAGGATGGCTGCTTCTAAGCCAACCTCCTGGCTGTCTGAGCAATTCCACATCGTTCCCCACTTAGTCCAGACTTTGGGACCTTAGCTGGCGATCTGGGCTGTTTCCCTTTTGACCAGTGAGGCTCATCCCCCACGGTCTGACTGCCGCGCTGTGGCACCATGGCATTCGGAGTTCGACTGAGATCGGTAAGCTTGTAGGCCCCCTAGCCCAATCGGTGCTCTACCTCCACGGTGGAATGCGCGACGCTAGCCCTAAAGCTATTTCGGGGAGAACCAGCTATCGCCGAGTTTGTTTGGCCTTTCACCCCTATCCACAGGTCATCCCCCAGGTTTTCAACCCTGGTGGGTTCGGGCCTTCGCGAGGTCTTACCCTCGGTTCACCCTGCCCATGGATAGATCACTCGGCTTCGGGTCTAGAGCACGCGACTAGACGCCCTATTCAGACTCGCTTTCGCTGCGGCTACGGCTCTCGCCTTAACCTTGCCACGTACCGCTAACTCGCCGGCTCATTCTTCAAAAGGCAGGCCGTCAGGCCCCCGAAGGAGCCCTCCGACTGCTTGTAGGTCCACGGTTTCAGGTTCTATTTCACTCCCCTCACCGGGGTGCTTTTCACCTTTCCCTCACGGTACTGGTTCACTATCGGTCGCTGGGTAGTACTTAGCCTTACGAGGTGGTCCTCGCAGATTCACACGGGATTTCACGTGCCCCGTGCTACTTGGGAACTCCACACGGAGGCCGGTGCGCTTTCGCCTACAGGGCTGTTACCTTCTGTGGCCCTCCTTTCCAGGAGGCTTCGGCTAGCACCCGGCTTGGTAACTCCGCAGCAGTGCCGGCGCACTGCTCAGTGGGTCCCACGACCCCGACACGGCAACGCCACCGGGCTATCACGCCGTGTCGGTTTAGGCTCATCCCGTTTCGCTCGCCGCTACTCAGGGAGTCGCTGTTGCTTTCCATTCCTCGGGGTACTGAGATGTTTCAATTCCCCCGGTTGCCTCAACCGGCCCTATGTGTTCAGACCGGAGCGGCCGGGCATTACCCCGGCCAGGTTTCCCCATTCGGACATCCCCGGGTCAAAGCCTGCTTGACGGCTCACCGAGGCTTATCGCAGCCTGCCACGTCCTTCATCGGCTCCCAGCGCCAAGGCATCCACCGTAGACCCTTAGTAGCTTGTTGGTAGAATCCAAGACGCTTGTGCTCGCTATGCAGTTCTCAAGGTGCCGGAGGAATCGGGTTTCCCCGCTCCCTCACGACTGAACAGTGTGTCCGACCGACCCGAAGGCCGCTCGTTTCAGCCGTCGCATTGACTGGGTGCTCGAGGCCGAAAGGCCTCAGTGAGCTCCTTAGAAAGGAGGTGATCCAGCCGCACGTTCCCGTACGGCTACCTTGTTACGACTTCATCCCAATCGCCGACCCCACCTTCGGCAGCTCCCTCCCCGAGGGGTTGGGCCACTGACTTCGGGTGTTGCCGACTTTCGTGATGTGACGGGCGGTGTGTACAAGCCCCGAGAACGTATTCACCGCGGCATAGCTGATCCGCGATTACTAGCGACTCCGGCTTCATGGAGTCGAGTTGCAGACTCCAATCCGAACTGAGACGAGTTTTAAGGGATTGGCTCCCCCTCGCGGGATCGCAGCCCGTTGTACTCGCCATTGTAGCATGCGTGCAGCCCTGGACATAAGGGGCATGATGACTTGACGTCATCCCCGCCTTCCTCCGAGTTGTCCCCGGCAGTCTCCTATGAGTCCCCGGCATGATCCGCTGGCAACATAGGACAGGGGTTGCGCTCGTTGCGGGACTTAACCCAACATCTCACGACACGAGCTGACGACAGCCATGCACCACCTGTCACGGACGCTTACGCACACCGTGTTTCCACGGCTTTTCCCGTGATGTCAAGTCCAGGTGAGGTTCTTCGGGTTTCATCGAATTGAGCCGCATGCTCCGCCGCTTGTGCGGGGCCCCGTCAATTCCTTTGAGTTCTAGCCTTGCGACCGTACTCCCCAGGCGGGGCACTTAATGCGTTAGCTGCGGCACGGCAGATGTCAATCAATCCGCCACACCTAGTGCCCAACGTTTACGGCTAGGACTACCAGGGTATCTAATCCTGTTTGCTCCCCTAGCTTTCGCTCCTCAGCGTCGGTACCGGCCCAGAGAGCCGCCTTCGCTACTGGTGTTCCTCCCGATATCTGCGCATTTCACCGCTACACCGGGAATTCCACTCTCCTCTACCGGACCCTAGCCACGGCAGTATCGACCGGCCTCCCGGAGTTGAGCCCCGGGATTTCACGGCCGACTTACCGAGCCGCCTACGAGCTCTTTACGCCCAATGAATCCGGACAACGCTTGCCCCCTACGTATTACCGCGGCTGCTGGCACGTAGTTGGCCGGGGCTTCTTCTGGAGGTACCGTCACTTGCGCTTCGTCCCTCCTGAAAGAGGTTTACGACCCGGAGGCCTTCATCCCTCACGCGGCGTCGCTGCATCAGGCTTTCGCCCATTGTGCAATATTCCCTGCTGCTGCCTCCCGTAGGAGTCTGGGCCGTGTCTCAGTCCCAGTGTGGCTGTTCGTCCTCTCAGACCAGCTACCCGTCGTTGCCTTGGTGAGCCGTTACCTCACCAACAAGCTGATAGGCCGCGAGGCCATCCCGGAGCAGCGGACTTTTCCTCGATCGGACATGCGACTGACCGAGGGCATCCGGTATTAATCCAGGTTTCCCTGGGCTATCCCGGACTCCGGGGCAGGTTCCTCACGTGTTACTCACCCGTTCGCCACTAGGACCCCGCGACGGTTACCCGTCGGTGGGGCCTCGTTCGACTTGCATGCATTAAGCACGCCGCCAGCGTTCGTCCTGAGCCAGGATCAAACTCTCCAACGTAGATCTCGGCCCTGAGGCCGGAATCCGTGTGTGAGTCTGAAGGCGGGTCTTTGGCCAAACCATTCACCCGCCCGCACCGCGTCTTGGTAGCGCGGTGCACTTGAAGTACGACCGACCACAGACGGCACGAAGCCGCCCGCGGAGGGCTCGACTGGCTGTTGACACACTGTTCAGTTGTCAAGGAGCCGGGATGTCAGCCACCCAGGCGTCGCCCGCGAGGACACGCCTCAGGTGCGGCACGTAACCCTAGCCGCTCTGCCCGTCCAGGTCAAGACACAACCGCGGCGGCGCCGGTGGCTGGCCGACGCCCCGGCACTAGGCTACCGTCGCGCCCCGTGACCGACGCCCTCGACTCCCTCCACTCACTTCGCTCTCGCGGCTTCGTGCACGCGGTGACCGACGAGGGTGCCCTCGGCCGGCTCCTCGCCGAGGAGCGCGTCACCTTCTACGTCGGCTTCGATCCCACCGCCGCCTCCCTCCACATCGGCCATCTCATGGGCATGATCGCCATGGCCTGGCTGCAGCGGGCGGGCCACCGCCCCATCGCCGTCGTCGGCGGGGGGACCGGCCGGATCGGCGACCCCTCCTTCCGCGACGAGGAGCGCGAACTCCTCGACGAGGATCGGCTCCGCGGCAACCTCGACGGCATTCGCCGGCAGCTGGCCCGCGTCCTGGACCTGACCGACGGCCTCCTCCTCGACAACCACGAGTGGCTCGGCCGGTTCGGCTTCATCGAGTTCTTGCGCGACGTCGGCAAGCACTTCTCGGTCAACGCCATGATCGCGCGCGAGTCGGTGCGCCGGCGCCTCGAAGAGCGCGAGCACGGCATCTCGTTCACCGAGTTCTCCTACCAGTTGCTGCAGGCCTACGACTTCGCCCACCTGTACGCCGCTCACGGCTGCCGCCTCCAGGCCGGGGGGTCGGACCAGTGGGGCAATATCACCGCCGGCATCGACCTCACCCGCCGGCTGCACGGCGCCCGGGTTTTCGGCCTGGTGTGGCCGCTCGTGGAGCGCTCCGACGGCCGGAAGTTCTCCAAGTCGACCGGCGAGGCCGTCTGGCTCGACGCCGCCCTCACCTCGCCCTACGCCTTCTACCAGTGGTTCTTCAACGTGCCCGACGCCGACGCCGGTCGGTTCCTGCGGCTGTTCACCTTCCTGCCGCTCGAGGAGATCGCCTCCCTCGAGGCCGCCCAGGGGGAGAACCCGGCGGCCCGGCCGGCGCAACGGGCGCTGGCCGCGGAGGTCACCCGCATCGTTCACGGGGAGGGGGGAGTTCGACAGGCGGAGCGAGCCAGTCGGGCTCTCTTCGGCGACGAGCCCTTGGCCGGCCTGGACGACCGGACCCTGGCCGACGCCTTCGACACTGCCCCGACGGTCGATCTGCCCCGCGACCGCCTCGAGGCGGGCCTCCACCTCACCGACCTCATGATCGCTGCCGGGGCGGCGAAGTCCCGCGGCGAGGCCCGCCGCCTGGTGGAACAGGGCGCCGTGAGCCTCAACAACCGGCGCGTCGAAGACGCCGCTGCCCGGATCGGCCCCGCCGACCTGGTGGGCACCTCCACGGTCGTGCTGCGGGTGGGCAAGAAGCGGCACTTCCTGGCGCGCTTTCGCTGAGGCCCCGCCGCCTGTGGATAAATCCCGCGCTCCGCGCGCTTGCCCCGCTACCCTTCGCGCGCACTAGTCGACACCAGGACACCCTAGATGTCTCGCCGCGCGGCGGGCGTGCTGGTGATAGCGCTGTTAGCCGCCGCCTGCGCTGTAGAGCCCATCGAGGATCCGGGCATAGGAGCGGGCAGCCTCACCAGCGTGGTGTACGCCGCCGACGGGACGGCGCTCACCGAATGGCACGCGGGCGAAGACCGGGTGCTGGTGCGCTATGACCAGCTCCCCCGCCATCTGGTCGATGCCGTGGTGGCCATCGAAGACCAGCGATTCTGGGTCCACCCGGGCGTCGACCTCCGCGCCGTGGTGCGGGCGGTGCAGGCCGATCTCGCCGCAGGCGAGGTCGTCCAGGGCGGCTCCACCATCACCCAGCAGTACGTCAAGAACGCGCTGCTGACGCCGGAGGTGAGCCTCGATCGCAAGATGCGGGAAGTGTCCTTGGCACTGGGAGTCGAGAAGACCCTGAGCAAGCAGGAGGTCTTCGAGAGGTACGTCAACACCGTCTTCCTCGGGAACGGGGCCTACGGCGTCGGAGCCGCCGCCCGCCGCTACTTCGGCAAAGAGGTGTCCGCCCTGACCCTCGACGAGTCGGCGCTGCTGGCCGGCCTCATCCGCCGGCCGAACGCCCTCGACCCCTACCTGTACCCGAACGCCGCCGTGGCGCGCCGCCAGACGGTGCTCGACAAGATGGTGGATCTGGGCTGGCTACCGAAGGCCGAAGCCGATGCCGCCGGCGCCCTGCCCCTGCGCCTCCAGCCCGAAGGCGCCGCCGACCGCTCCCGCTTCCCCTACTTCACCGACGAGGTACGCCGCCGCCTCCTGGCCGAGCCCGCCCTCGGCGCCTCCCCTGAGGATCGCTTCACCGCCCTTACCACGGGCGGCCTCCGCGTCTACACCACCCTGGATACGGCAGCCCAATTGGCGGCGGAGGCTGCGGTCGCCTCGGTGGTTCCCGCCGGCGGCCCCTCGGCCGCCCTGGCCGCGGTCGACCCGCGCACCGGCCACGTGCTGGCCCTCGTCGGCGGCGCCGACTACTACGACCCCGACGACCCGGTGGCCCAGTTCAACCTGGCCACTCTCGGGCGTCGCCAGCCCGGCTCCGCCTTCAAGCCCTTCGCTCTCGCCGCGGCCCTGCAGGCCGGCATCGGGCTCGACTCCGAGTTCGAGGGGGGGCGCTCGGCGGTCGTCCAGACCCCCGCCGGTCGCTGGCGCGTGGAGAACTACAACCGGCTCGCCTACCCCAACCTCACCCTCCTCGAGGCGACCGTGTTCTCGGTGAACGTGGTCTACGCGCGGCTGATGAACCTCCTCGACCCCTCCGACGTCGTCGCCCTGGCCCGGGCCGCCGGGATCACCTCGCCACTGGAGGCCCTGCCCTCGCTGGCGCTGGGCACCCAGGAGGTCACCGTCCTCGAAATGGCCTCCGCCTACGCCACCTTCGCCGCCGGCGGCCTCCGCATCGACCCCGTCCTGGTCACCCGGATCGAGGACCCCTCCGGCCGGGTGCTCTTCCAGGCGGTGCCCACCATCCGCAAGGCGATGGACCCCTCCATCGCCGAGGAGGTGACCGCCGCCCTCACCGAGGTCGTGACGCGGGGGACGGGCCAGCAGGCCAGGATCGGCCGCCCGGTGGCGGGAAAGACGGGCACCACCGAAGGCCAGTACGACGCCTGGTTCGTCGGCTACACCCCGGAGTTGTCCGCCGCCGTCTGGCTCGGGTTCCCCCGGGGCGATCGCCCCATGGAGGCCCCGCACACCCCCTTCACCATCACCGGCGGCACCTGGCCGGCCCAGATCTGGGCCCGGTTCGCCACCGGGGCCCTCTCCGGGATCCCGTATCGGGATCTCCCGGACGCCGACTCCGCCGACCTGGTAGCAGTGCAGATCGACCTCTCCACCGGCTTCCTCGCCGGGCCCCTGTGCCCTCGGGCCCACGTGGCCACGATCCACGTCCATCCCGAGAGCGCCCCGACCGTTCGCTGCCCCATCCACCACCCGGAAGGAGTCGAACTGCCCTCTCCCGGATTCGTCCCCGCGGTCTCCGGACGCGACCTCGCCGAGGCCGTCGCCTGGCTGGAGGCAGCCGGGTATCAGGCCACCGCCGAGTGGGTCGGGGCCCCGGGGCGCATCCCGGGAAGGGTGGTGACCCAGTATCCCGCCTCCGACAGCCCGCTGGCGCCCGGATCCCGCGTCGCTCTCACCGTGGTCGGCCCCGAACCGGGCACGGCCATCCCCGATGTCCTCGGCCTCCTCGCCGGCGACGCCCGGAAGGCCCTGGAGACCTACGGGTTCCGGGTTCGCACCGTAGTAACCCCCGAACCGGACCCCGGCGCCGCCGCCCTCCATCGGGGCCGCGCCTGGTCGCAGTCCCCGACGGCCGGCCTGCCCCCCGGCGACACCGACACGATCACTCTCCTGGTCAACCCCTGAGGGGCCCGGGCGGATGGGTGGTGGGCTTCGCCCGCCGTCTGATCCAATCCGCCCGAAGCGCCTGCGCCTTCGGGCGAGGGCCGGGCAGGCGGGGCCGGCTCCCCTCCCCCCATCGGCGCGGCCGCTAGGGCCCGGGCTCCACCATCCGGAACCTCCATGGACGGTCGGCGGCCCGGGAGATGCCCACCCTCGGCCCGGCCACAATGCGCCGCCCCGGCGGCGGGTCACCCAGCAAGCGCACCGGTCCCTCGAGGAGCGAGGTGCCGTCGTGCTCGCCGGTCACCCCCAGAGCCTGGGCCAGCTTGCCGGGCCCGTCGCACAGATGATCCGAACGGCCCCGCCGCCGGCGCATCTCCTCCTCCCCCACCAGCGGCCGACCCGCCCGGAGCAGGACCGCGGCCGGCTCCCCCACCGCGCCGGCGACCGCGTTCAGGCACCAATGGATGCCGTAGGAGCGGTAGACGTACAGGGTGCCCGGGGAGCGAAACATGCTGGCATTGCGACGCGTCCAACCCCCGAAGCCGTGGCTCGCCGGATCCTCGGTCCCCCCATAGGCCTCGACCTCGGTGAGGAGCACCTCACACACGATCCCGCCGATCTCACTGCGCAGGCGGCGGCCCAGCAGGCGGCGCGCCGCCGCCACCACGTCACCGGCCAGGAGGCGGGGGAGGTCGCTCACCCCGCCACGTGCAGCAAGATGGCCTTGAAGGCGTGCATCCGGTTCTCCGCCTGATCGAAGATGCGGCTCCGTTCGTGGTCGGCCACGCCGTCGGTGACCTCGTCGCCGCGGTGGGCCGGAAGGCAGTGCAGGAAGATGGCCTGTGGGCCGGCCAGCGCAAAGAGGCGCTCGTCCACCCGGAAGGGCTCGAAGAGGCGCCGCCGCTCCGCCGCCTCCGCCTCCTGACCCATCGAGGCCCACACATCGGTGTAGACGGCGTCCGCCCCGCGCACCGCCTCCGCGGGGTCATGGCCGATCGAGATCTCCGCTCCGGGAGCGGCCAGCGCCCGGGCCCGCGCCACCACCTCGTCGGACGGCTCGAAGCCCGGAGGCGAGGCCACCCGCAGGCTCACCCCGCGCATCGCCCCCGCCAGGAGCAGCGAGTGGCAGACGTTGTTGCCGTCGCCCAGAAAGGCCAGCACCGCTCCCGGCAGCGGCCGGGACTCGGCCAGCGTCTGTAGATCGGCCAGCGCCTGGCAGGGGTGCTCGAGGTCGGACAGCAGGTTGATCACCGGGGCAGCGGCATGCTCGGCCACCGTCACCAGGTCGCGGTGGCGGAACACCCGGAAGCAGAGGACGTCCAGATAGCGGTCGAGGGTGCGGGCCACATCGGCCACCGACTCCCGCTTCCCCAGTCCCACCTCGTCCTGCTTCAGCACCAGCGGCACTGCTCCCACGTCGGCGGCGGCTACCTCGCAGGACACTCGCGTGCGCGTGGACGGCTTCTCGAAGAAGAGGCCCACCTTGCGCCCGGTGAGGCGCCCGGCGGCCTTGCCCGGTTCGGCCTTGACCGCGGCCGCGGTGGCCAGCACCTCGGCCAGGCCCTCGCCACCGAGATCGGCGACGCTCAAGAAGTCCATGCTCAGCCTCCTCTGAGCCGGCCGCCCACGGAGGCGCCGACCCCATCGGTGATCCGGGCGCGCACCGGCACGAGATCCTCGTCGGTGAGCGTTCGCTGCGGGTGACGGAAGGTCAGTCGGACGGCCAGGCTCTTGCGCCCTTCGCCCAACGGGCCGCCGCGAAACAGGTCGAACAACTCCAACCGCTCCAGCCAGGGGCCCGCCGCACCCCGCACCGCCTCGAGCAGGGACGCGGCGGGAACCTCCTCGGCCAAGTCGAAGGCGAGGTCGAACACCGCCGGCGGGTAAGGGCTCGGCACGGCGAAGGACCTGATCCCGGCCGGAGCGAGCAGGGCGTCGAGGTCGAAGTCCCCCGCAGCCACCCGCGTGGTGAGGCCGAAGCGGGCCGCCACCGCCGGGTGCAACTCCCCGACCACCCCCACCGCCTTCCCCTCCACCAGAACCCGGCCGCCCCGCCCCGGATGGAAGGGGGCGGCGACGACCTGCTCCAGTTGGTAGTCCACACCCAGGCTCGCCGCCAGGGCCTCCCACAGGCCCACCGCGTCGTGGGCGTCGCGCTCGGGGGCCTCCCCTTCCCAGCGCGCCTCCGCTCGCCTCCCGGCAGCCGCGAACGCCAGCCGCGACGGCTGCTCGGGCAGCTCCCCGGCAGCCGGGAAGAACACCCGCCCCATCTCGAACAGGGCGGCGTCGCCTCGCCCGCGGGCGGCGTTGGCCCGCAGCGCGCCCAGCAGCCCCGGCAGGAGGCTGGTGCGCAGGAACGCCTGCTCTTCGCTCAGCGGGTTGCGCACCCGCACCGGCACCCGGCGGCGGTCTCCCTCGGGCAGGCCCAGGGCTTCGACCTCATCGCTCCCCTGGAAGGAGAAGCTGAGCACTTCGAAACACCCCGCCGCCACCAGGGCCCGGCGCAGCCGGCGGCGGCGCTGCTCCTCGACGGGCAAGCCCTCTCCCACCCCCTTGGGCAGGCGGGACGGGAACTCGTCGTAGCCGTGCAGGCGGGCGATCTCCTCCACCAGGTCGGCCGCGCGGGTCACATCGGGCCGGTAGGTCGGAACCGTCACCTGCCAGGGATCGCCGCCCGTCACCCTGAAGCCCAGCCGGGTCAGCAGGCCCGTGATGCGCCTCGCCCCCAGTTCCACCCCGAGCAGCCTTCCCGGCTCCCGGCGCGGCAGCGGCACCACCCAGGGCTCGATCGGCGCCGGGTAGAGGTCGATGAAGCCCCCGGCCACCTCTCCCCCCGCCAGATCCGCCATGAGGCGAGCCGCCCGGGCTGAGGCCAGGGGCGGTAGGGCCGGGTCCACCCCCCTTTCGAACCGGGCACCCGCCTCGCTCCGCAGGCCATGCCGCTTGCCGCTCAGCAGGATCCCCGCCGCGGCGAAGTGGGCCACCTCCAGGAAGACCCGGCTGGTCTGGGGGCGCACCTCCGAGGACTCACCGCCCATGACGCCGGCCAGGGCCAGCGGGCCCCCGGGCGAAGCGATGAGGAGGTCCTCGGGGTCGAGGCGGCGCTCCACTCCGTCGAGGGTGGTGAGAGTCTCTTCCGGAAGGGCCCGGCGCACCACCAGCGTCTCCGCCGGGATGAGATCCAGGTCGAAGGCGTGGATGGGCTGGCCCAGCTCCAGCATCACGTAGTTGGTCACGTCGACCACGTTGTTGATCGGCCGCACCCCGGCGTGACGCAGGCGCAACTGCATCCACAGCGGTGAAGGCCCCACCGTGAGACCGCGCACCTCCCGGGCGGTGAAGCGCGGGCAGCGCTCCGGGTCCTCCACAACGGCGCGGCCCGTGGTGGGCGCACCGGTGGGGCCCTCCTCTCCTTCGGGGGCCCGCAACGCCACCCCAAACCTGGCGGCCAGATCGCGCGCCAGGCCGAAGATCGACATGGCGTCGGGCCGGTTCGGGGTGACGGTGACCTCGAAGAGAGCGTCGGGGAAGGCCAGGCAGGAGGCGAAGTCGGCCCCGATCGGGTACCCCTCGTCGAGGACCAGGATCCCGGCCGACTCCTCGGCGAGTCCCAGTTCGGCAGCCGAGCAGATCATGCCCCGCGAGACGACGCCGCGGATCTCCCGCTCCCCCACTTCCAGCCCGCCGGCGAGCACCGCGCCTACGGTGGAGAGGGGGACGATCGCCCCGGCCTCGAAGTTCCATGCCCCGCAGACGACCTCCTGCTCGCCGGCGCCCGTGTCGAGACGGGCCAGGCGCAGCTTGTCGGCCCGGGGGTGGGGTCGAACCTCGACCACCCGCGCTACCACCACCCCGGAGAACGGGGCGACCACACGGCGCACGCCCTCTACCTCGTGCCCCAGGGCCGAGAGAGCGCGGGCTACCTCGTCGGCGTCGTCGGGCAGGGCGGCGAACTCCCGGAGCCAGCGCAGCGAGATCATCGGTACTGCTCCAGCACCCGCAGGTCCGGATCGAAGAAGAAGCGCAGTTCGGGCACCCCGTAGCGGATCATCGCCAGGCGGTCCACCCCCACCCCGAAGGCGAAACCCGAGACCGACGCCGGGTCGTAGCCCACCGCCTCGAAGACGTTGGGGTCGACCATGCCGCAGCCCAGCAATTCGATCCAGCCGCTCCCGCCGCACACCCGGCAGCCGCCTCCTTCGCAGGAGAAGCACGAGGTGAGCATCTCGGCGGAAGGCTCGGTGAACGGGAAGAAGTGGGGCACGAAGCGCACCCGCTGGCCCGGCCCGAAGAACTCCCGGGCGAAATGGGCCAGGGTTCCTTTGAGGTCGGCGAAGGTGACGCCGGCATCCACCGCCAACCCCTCCATCTGATGGAAGACGGGGGTGTGCGTGGCATCCGTGGTGTCGCGCCGGAAGACGCGGCCCGGGGAGACGATGTAGACCGGCGGCGGATGCTGCTCCATGTAGCGGGCCTGCACGGGGGAGGTCTGGGTACGCAGGAGCACCCCCTCCGGATCGGGGCCGTGCACCACGTAGAGGGTGTCGCTCTCTAGGCGAGCGGGATGGGTGGGCGGGGTGTTGAGGGCGTCGAAGTTGTAGAAGGCCGTCTCCACCTCGGGGCCGTCGGCCACCGTGTAGCCCAGCGCCACGAAGACGTCGGTGACCTCTTCGAGCACCTGCATCACCAAGTGGGCGGCCCCCGGCCGCACTCCCCGGCCGGGCAGGGTGATGTCGAGGCGCTCCGCATCGAGGCGACTCGCCTCCTCGGCCGCCGCCACCAGGAAGCGCCGTTCTGCCAGGCGCTCCGCCAGTCGGGCGGCGATCTCGTTGATGGCCCGCCCTGCCTCCCGCCGCGCCCCTTCGGGCAAGGCTCGCAGGCCCCGGCGCGCCTCGGCCAGCGCCGAGGCGTTGCCCAGCACCTCACGCTCCAGAGCCTCGATCGCCGCCGCGGCGGTGGCGCCTTCGAGCCGGCGCATGGCCTCCGCTTCCACGGCGAGCAGGCCCGCCAGGGTGTCGTCCACGGCATCGCAGGTTAGTTGAGGGCCCGCCGTCTCCGGCCGAGTTCAGCCGGCTGCGGGCCGCTCGGCGCGGCGGGCCACCTCATAGGCCACGATCGCCCCCGCCACCGCGGCGTTGAGGCTCTCCGTGCCCCCGCGCATGGGGATGGTGACCGCCAGGTCGCAGGCCCCCGCCACCTCTTCTGGAAGGCCCCGGGCCTCATCCCCGACCAGGATGGCCAACGGGCCCGGCGGCAGCCCCATCGGGGGCGAGCCTCCCCGGGGTACGGTGGCCACCAGGCGGCGCCCGCCGGCGCGCAGCGCCTCCAGCGCGTCCACCGCGGCCACCCCGGTGCGGAAGTGGCCGCCGGCGGCGGAGCGCAGCACCTTGGGCGCCCAGGCATCGGCCGTTCCCGGACCGACGACGAATCCCAGGCCGAAGGCGGCGGCAGTACGGATCAGCGTCCCCAGGTTGCCGGGATCGCCCACTCCCCAGGCTGCCATCAGGTCCCCTGCCGGAGCCACCGGCGTCGCGGGCACCAGGATCACCGCCGCCGGGCTCCGGGGGTGCTCGGTGGTGGCCAGGCGCTTCAGGCCGCGCTCGTCGACCACCACGAGGTCGGCCCCACAGCGATGCGCCGCCTGCGCCGAAGCGGTGTCGCCGGGCAGGGCAAAGACCCGTTCCACCCGGATTCCGGCAACGAGGGCCTCGGCGAGCAGGTGCGGCCCTTCGAGGAGGGCGCGCCCGGTGAGCTGCCGGCTTCGAGCCTCGCGCAGGCGGGCCGCCTCCAGGAGCCGCCGGCTGTGGGGCGAGGCGACGGCGGGCTCAGCCGTCGGACTTCCCCGCCGCGGTCGCCACCAGCTGGCCGAAGGCTCGTGGATCGCGGACCGCCAGGTCGGCGAGCATCTTGCGGTCGATGTCGATCTCGGCGGCGCGCAGGTCGGCCATGAGGCGGGAGTAGGTGGTGCCGTGCTGCCGGGCGGCGGCGTTGATCCGGGCGATCCAGAGGCGCCGGAAGTCGCCCTTGCGCGCCCGCCGGTCGCGGTAGGCGTCCTGCATGGCGTTCATCACCTGCTCGTGGGCGGTGCGCAGGCGGCGGCTGCGGGACCCCTTGTACCCCTTGGCCTGCTCCATTATGCGGCGGCGGCCCTTGCGGCTGTTGACCGAGCGCTTGACGCGTGCCATGACCTACCTCCCCAACAGGCGCCCGACCCGGCGCCGATCGCCCGCGGAGACGTTCGCCTCGCCGCCGAGACGGGTCAAGCGGGTGCTCCGGGGCTTCTTGCCCACCTTGAGGTGCTTGGCTCCGGCCTGCCGGCGGCGCAGGCGGCCGGTGCCGGTCACCTTGATGCGCTTCGCCGTCGCCCGGCTGGTCTTGGTCTTGGGCATGGTCCTCACTCCTCGGCCGCGGGGGTGGCAGCCGTCTCGGCTTCCCGCAGGCGGCGGGGCTTGCGCTCCGGCGCCAATTGCATGGTCATGTTTCGTCCTTCGAGCGCCGGCGGCATCTCGACGGCCCCCGCTCCTGCCACATCTTCGGCGAGGCGGCGCAGGATCCGCTCGCCGATCTCGGGATGGGTGATCTCCCGGCCCCGGAACATCATCGTGATCTTGACCTTGTCGCCCTCCTCCAGGAACTCCACCACCCTCCGCTTCTTCACCTCGAAGTCGTGGGCGTCGATCTTGGGGCGGAACTTCACTTCCTTGATCACGGTCCGGGTCTGCTTCTTGCGGGCCTCACGCTGACGGACCGACTGCTCGTACTTGTACTTGCCGTAGTCCATCAGCCGGCACACGGGCGGGTTGGCCTCGGGGGCCACTTCGACTACGTCGAGGCCGAGTTGCACGGCCAGCCACTGGGCCTCCTCGATGCTCTTGACCCCGATCTGCGAACCGTCCGGGGCCACCAACCTCACTTCGCGCGCCCGTATGCGCTCGTTGACACGCAGTTCCTGTGCTATCGCTCCTCCTGTGGCCAAAGAAAAGACGGCAGGCTGCTGCCGTCTCCGGTGAGAGAAACCGCGGCACGCTCTGAAGCGGCCGGGTGGGAAGCAGCGCCTCCGCTTGGTCTGGGTTGTCGGCGGGAGTATACGGGAGCACCGGGGCGAGTCCAACCTCCCCAGGCGGCTGCGTACCGCGCGTATCATGCCCTGGTGCCCTCTGCCCCGCCCCCGCCATCGCTCTACCGCGACCGCTGGATCGAATGCACCCCCGAGCAACTGCTCATCCGCGGCTACTACTTCCCGTACGGCCCCCCCAAGGCCATCGCCTACTCGAAGGTCCGCTCCGTCGAGCGCTTCCCCCTCACCACCTGGACGGGCAAGTGGCGGATCTGGGGCACGAGCAGCCCCCGCTACTGGGCCCACCTGGATCCCGGCCGCCCCCACAAGGCCGTCGGGCTCCTGCTGGACCTCGGCGGTTTCGTCCGCCCGTGGATCACCCCCGACGACCCCGACGCGGTGGAAGAGATCATCAACCGCCGCCGCCTCGCCCCCGGCTCTCCCTGAAGCCGGCCCCCGCCCTCTCTCCCGCCGCCGCCCGGCCCGTACCGGCTCGTCACCCCTCCTCGACCTCGGTCTGGCGACGGCCCGCCGTAGCCGGGAACAGCACCCGCTGGAACCCCGGTCGCTCGAAGCGCTCCACTCCCGGCCAGGCCAGCGCCTCCATGAACACCCACGACCGGCGGTGGATGGCGCTCGGTCCCAGCCACTGCAGCGCCGCCCGGTGGCGCGGCCCCGGGTAGCCCTTGTTGGCCTCGAACCAGTAGGCGGGAAAGTGCTCGGCCTCGGAGCGCATGAGGCGGTCGCGGGTCACCTTGGCCAGGATCGAGGCGGCGGCGATCGACAGGCACGAGGCATCTCCCCGCACCACGCTCCGCGCCCCCCCGACGAAGTCCCAGGCGCCGTCCACCAGCACCGCATCTGGAGCCACACCGAGGGACTCCAGGGCGCGTCGCGCCGCCAGGCGCTGCGCCTCCGACATGCCCAGGGCGTCGCACTCCTCGGGCGAGGCGTGGCCCGTCGCCCAAGCGCGACACCACCCGGCCACCCGGCCGAAGAGCGCCTCGCGCTCTTCCTCGTTGAGCATCTTGGAGTCGCGCACCTTGTAGACCCGCCGGTCGGGGGGCAGCACTGCCGCTCCCACCGTCAGCGGCCCCGCCCAGGCTCCCCGGCCTACCTCGTCCATGCCCACCACCGTCCGCGCCCCTCCCTCCCAGATCTCGCGCTCCAGCGCCAGGCCGGGCGCCTTCCCCCTGAGCGAGGGCCGCAGGCCCGGGACTCCCCCGGTCACCGGTCGGGGCCGCCCGCCCGGCCGCCCAGGCGGCGGATGGCGGCAGCCGCCTGCACCGCCGCCTCGGCCGCCTCGGCTCCCTTGTTGCCCGGGCCGGGCAGGCTGCGGGCGCGGGCCTGTTCCGCCTTGCGGGCGGTGAGCACCCCCAGCGCCACGGGCACCCCGGTGGTCAACGCCACCTGCTGCAAGCCGGCGATGGTCTGCGCGGCCACGTGCTCGTAGTGGTCGGTCTCGCCCTTGATGACCGCTCCGAGCGCCACCACGGCGTCACAGCCCGATGCCACCAGGGCCTTCGCCGCCACGGGCAACTCGAAGGATCCGGCCACCCGCAGGACGGCGGGATCCTCGACGCCGGCGGCGGCCAGTGCCTCCAGGGCTCCCTGGAGCAACCCCTCGGTCACGAAGGCGTTGAAGGCGGCGACGGCCACCCCGACCTTCAGGCCCCTCCCGGCGACGGGTCCCTCAGGCTCAGGCATCCGGTTCCTCCCCCAGGTCGAGCAGGTGCCCCATCTTGGCCGCCTTGGTGGTGAGATAGCGGCGGTTCTCGGCCGTGGGCCGGGTCTGCAGTGGTTCCCGCGCCGTGATGCTCAGGCCGTACCCCTCGAGCCCGGCGCGCTTGGCCGGGTTGTTGGTCAGCAGCCGCATGCTGGTCACCCCCAGGTCGGCCAGGATCTGAGCGCCGATGCCGTAGTCGCGGGCATCCACCGGGAGGCCCAGATCCTCGTTGGCCTCCACGGTGTCTCGCCCGTTCTCCTGCAGCGCATAGGCGGCCAGTTTGTGCAGGAGGCCGATGCCGCGCCCCTCGTGCCCGCGCAGGTAGAGGACCACGCCGCACCCCTCCTCCGCCACCCGGCGCAAGGCATCGTGAAGCTGGAGCCCGCAGTCGCAGCGGCGGCTGGCGAACACATCTCCGGTGAGGCACTCCGAGTGCACCCGCACCAGCACCTCGGCGGCTCCCGCTACCTCGCCCCGCACCAGGGCCACGTGATGGGTGCCGTCGAGCAGCGACTCGAAGCCGACTGCCTGGAAGGGCCCGAACTCGGTGGGCAGCGAGGCCTCGACCACCCGGCGCACCAGCTTCTCCCGATGGCGCCGGTACGAGATCAGGTCGGCGATGGAGATGAGCGGGAAGCCATGGGCCGCGGCGAAGACCTCCAGTTCGGGGAGGCGCGCCATGCTCCCGTCGTCGTTCACGACCTCGCACAGCACCCCGGCCGGATAGAGCCCCGCCAGGCGCGCCAGGTCCACCGCCGCCTCGGTGTGGCCCGCCCGGGCCAGCACGCCCCCCTCCCGGTAACGCAGCGGGAAGATGTGGCCCGGCCGCGCCAGGTCTCCGGGCCCGGTGCGAGGGTCGACCACCGCCCGGCAGGTAGCCGCCCGGTCGGCCGCCGAGATGCCGGTGGTGGTGCCGGGGGTGTAGTCCACCGACACGGTGAAAGCGGTGCGGCGCGCGTCGGTGTTCTCCGACACCATCAGCGGCAGCCGCAGTTCGTCGAGCCGCTCCCCTATCACCGGCAGGCAGATGAGGCCGCTGGTGTGGCGCACCATGAAGCCCAACTGCTCCGCCGTAACCCTCTCGGCGGCGACGATGAGGTCCCCCTCGTTCTCCCGGTCGGCGTCGTCGACCACCACCACGAACTCGCCCCGGGCGAATGCGGCCACCGCCGCCTCGATCGACGAGAAGGTCACCTTCCCTCCTCCAGCAGGCGCTCGACGTACTTGGCGATGACGTCGGCCTCCAGGTTCACCGCGTCCCCCGGCCGGCGCGACCCGAAGAGGGTCACCTCGAGGGTATGGGGGATCAGCACCACCTCGAACCCGGCGCGGTCCACTCCCGACACGGTGAGGCTCACTCCGTCCACCGCCACCGAGCCCTTCTCGGCCAGATAGCGGAGCAGGGCGGGCGGAGCGTCCACCCACAGGCGGATCGAGGCTCCTTCGGTCTCGATGGAGCGAACCGTGCCCACCCCGTCGACGTGGCCCTGGACGATGTGCCCGTCGAAGCGCCCGTCCGCCCGCATGGGGCGCTCGAGGTTGACCCGGGCCCCCTGCCGGAGCAGCCCCAGATTGGACCGGGCCAGCGTCTCGTCCACCGCCTCCACCGCCACTCTCGATCCCGTCACCTCGACGGCGGTGAGGCACACTCCGTTCACCGCCACCGAGTCCCCCGCCCGCATCCCGGCCGCCAGGCCGCCCACCTCCAGCAGGAGGCGGCGCTTCCCGCCGACCTCCTCGGCCTCCGCTACGACGCCCATCGCTTCCACGATCCCGGTGAACATCACACCTCCTCTACGACGAACTCCACACGCAGGTCCGGCCCCACCGGCCGCGCCCCGGTCATCCGCACCGCCCGGGCATCGGCCAGAGTGGCAAAGGGGCCTGCCAGCGCCGGCGTGCCCTCGCCCCCGCCGAGGCGGGCCCCGAAGTAGAACACCCCGCGATCGACCAGACGCTCCCGCAGCAGCGCCCCGGCCAGCGTCGGACCTCCCTCCACCAGCACCTCGAGCAGGCCTCGCTCCCCCAGAGCCGCCATGGCCGCCGGCAGGTCTACCCCGCCGGGGCCGGGAACGACCACCACCTCTCCGCCGCTGCCTGCCGGCGCCGGCGCCAGGACCAGCGGGCGCCGCTCCCACAGACGGGCGGTCTGAGGAAGCGGTCGTCGGCCGGCCACCACCACGGCGCGCGGCTGCGGGCCCTCGTAGCCTTCGAGGCGCACCGACAGCAACGGGTCGTCGGCCCGCAGCGTCCCCGCCCCGATGACGACCGCGTCGGCTTCCGCCCGCAGGCGGTGGGCGTCCTCCCGGGCCTCGCCGGAGGTGATCCACTGCGACGTGCCGTCGGCGGCCGCCGCCCGGCCGTCGAGGGTGAGGGCGGCCTTGAGCGTCACCCGGGGACGTCCGGTGCGCCGGTGATAGAAGTACGCCGGATCCTGCGCCTCGACCTCGGCGGCCGCGATGCCCGACACCACCTCCTTCCCCGCCGAGCGCAGCCGCGCCAGGCCGCGTCCCGCCACCCTGGGGTCGGGATCCACCGCCCCCACCAGCACCCGGGCTATCCCCGCGGCCAGGATGGCCTCGGTGCAGGGCGGAGTACGGCCGTGGTGGTCGCACGGCTCGAGGGTCACCACCAGCGTGCCGCCGCGGGCTTGCTCCCCGGCTGCCTCCAGAGCGGCCACTTCGGCGTGGGCCTTCCCCGGGCCGGAGTGCGCCGCCCGGCTCAACACCCGCCCGGCGGGGTCGAGGACCAGGGCGCCGACGCGCGGGTTGGGGTGGGGGCGGGTGGACGCGACCAGGGAGATCGCCTCCTTCATGAGCCGCTCCAAGTCCACGACGGCCTCCACCGCAACGGGGGCGCGGCCGCGAGCGAGCGGCGCGAGCCCTCCTTCTCCCATCCGGACTCTCACCGTCGGCCCCGGAGTCGCACCGGGTCGGCCCCCATCGGGGGTTCGCGGGCTGTACCGCCGGTCGGGGATTTCACCCAGCCCTGAAGAAGGGCCTGACGCCGGGGATTCTACCGGCCGCCGGGAACTCCCGGACGGTCAGCGCGTGCGCCGATCGACCTTGTAGCAGGAGCCCACCTCGTGCTTGGCGTGCTCCTTCATCTCCGAGGCCACCGCCGAGGCTTCCCATTCACTGTTGAAAGTGCGGCGCAGGTTGGTTGCCACTCCCAACGAGATGGAGACGATGGGAAAGGCATGGCGCTCACCGCGGCGGTCGATGACCTCCACGAAGCCGCGCAACGCGTCCTGCGGGTCGTAGAAGTCGAGGATGCCGTCGTCGAAGCGGTCGACGACCGTCTTGCAGAAGGTCTCGCCCACATCGGGGTGCATCACCGCGATGAAGTCGTCGCCCCCCACGTGGCCCACGAAGCACGAGGGGTCATCGGTGTCCGCCGCCGCCTGGACCAGCACGTTGGCGGTGAACTTGATCACGTTGTCGCCGCGCATGAAGCCGTAGTGATCGTTGAAGGCCTTGAAGTTGTCCAGGTCGGCGTGAACCACCGCCATAGGGCGGCCACTGGAGACCCGGCGCTGCAACTCCTCGGCGATACGGAAGTTGCCGGGGAGGGCGGTCAGCGGGGACAGGTCCCGCATGGCCTTGGAGCGGCGCAGGACGGCCCCCACCCGCGCCACCAGTTCTTCGATGTCGAACGGCTTGGTTATGTAGTCGTCCGCACCCAGTTCCAGGCCCCGCACCCGGTCGCGGGCGTCGGTGCGCGCCGTGAGCAGGACTACCGAGACGCTGGACGTCCCCGGACTTACCCGGAGCCGGCTGAGCAGTTCCAGCCCGTCCAGGTCGGGCATGAGGATGTCCAGCAGGATCAGATCCGGCGGCTCCTCCAGGGCGGCGCGCAGCCCGGCGTTGCCCTCAGTAGCGGTGGCTACCTGGTAACCCTCCCGCTCCAGGCTGATCCGCACGAAGCGCACGACGTCGGCGTCGTCGTCGATGACCAGGATCCGTTCGCTCATCTAGTCCCCGACCGCAGCTCGTAGTTCCTGCACGGCGGCCACCGGGTCGGGAGCACGGACCACCGCGGTGCCGGCCACGAAGGCGTCGGCCCCGGCCCGGCGCGCCAGCCGTGCGGTCTCCGGTGTGATGCCACCATCGATCTCGACATCGGCAGCCAGGCCCCGCGAGTCAATGAGCATTCGCGCCGCCTCGACCTTTTCCAGGACCTCGGGAATGAACCCCTGGCCACCGAACCCGGGGTTCACCGACATCACGAGCACCAGGTCGCACAACTCCAGGAAAGGCGCGGCCGCCTCGAACGGTGTGGGGGGGTTGATCACCAGGCCGAACTGCAGGCCCAGCCCCCGGGCCGCCTTCGCCGCCCGCGTGGGATCGGGGTGCACCTCCAGGTGCACCGATACCAGGTCGGCCCCGGCCGCCTTCAGGTCGGCGAAGAGCGCCATGGGGTTGGTCACCATCAGGTGCGCATCGAAGAACAGGCGCGAGACCCGCCGCAGCGAGGCGATCACTGGAGGGCCGAAGGAGAGGTTGGGCACGAAGTGCCCGTCCATGATGTCGAGGTGCAGGAAGTCCAGGTGGGGCTCCAGAACGGCGAGTTCCTCACCCAGGCGGGCGAAGTCGGCGTTGAGGATGGAGGCGGCGAGACGGGCGGGCTTGGCCACGCGGCGAGTGTATCGCGGGGCCGGCGCCGTCTGCCGCCGGCCCGGCGCCTACCCTTTCGGCATGGACCGCTACCGCATCGCTCCCGACACCACGGTGAACCTCGCCGCCCTCGACCCCGGCGACACCGGCGGCCTCCGGGAAAAGGAGGCCCGGGAGCGCCTGGGCGAGCTGAATCGCCGCCTGGAGACGCTTCAGGAGCTCCTGTACGCGGAGGGCAAGCGCAAGGTGCTCGTCGTTCTCCAGGCGATGGACACCGGGGGCAAGGACGGCGTCATCCGCCGGGTCTTCGACGGGGTGAACCCCCAGGGAGTGAAGGTCGCCGCCTTCGGCCGGCCCACCGAGGAGGAACTGGCCCACGACTACCTGTGGCGGGTGCACCGCCACACCCCCGGTGCCGGCCAGATGGTGATCTTCAACCGCAGCCACTACGAGGACGTGCTGGTGGTTCGGGTGCGCGCCCTGGTTCCGGACTCCGTCTGGAGCCGCCGTTACCGCCACATCAACGAGTGGGAGCACCTGCTGGCCGATGAGGGGACGACCATCCTCAAGTTCTTCCTGCACATCTCCCCCGAGGAGCAGGCGATCCGCCTGGCAGAGCGCCGCGACGACCCCGCCAAGCAGTGGAAGTTCCGGCGAGGCGACCTCGAAGAGCGGCGCCTGTGGACCTCCTACATGGCGGCCTACGAGGCCGTCCTCTCCCGCACCAGCACCCCCTGGGCTCCCTGGTTCGTCGTCCCGGCCGACCGCAAGTGGTACCGCGACCTGGTGGTCGCGACGGCCCTCGTGGAGGCTCTGGAAGGCCTGCAGATGGCCTATCCCCCACCGGCAGAGGATCTCTCGGGCATCGTCATCCCGCCGGCGGGGTGAAGCGCGCCGGCCGCCCCTGCCGGCCCCGCATCCACTCCGCCGCCGCCAGGCGACGCCCCCCGGCGGGCTGGACCTCCAGCAACTCCACCGCGCCGTCGGCGGTCCCCAGCACCACCCGGCCGCCTTGCGGCACCGCCACCCCCGGCTCAGGCCCGGGGCCCTCCTCGCCCCGGGCGCGCCAGAGCTTCAGCCGCCGCCCGTCCATCTCCGTCCAGGCTCCGGGACGCGGATCGAAGGCGCGCACCGCCCGCAGCACCGCGGCGCGCCGGTGCCGGAGGGGATCGACGAAGGCCTCCTCCACCCGTACCCGCGCCGCCGCCGTCGCCCCCCCTTCGGGCTGGGCTCGCGGTATCAGCGAGCCGTCGAGGTAGGCCGGCAAGAACTCCGCCAGCATCCCGGCGCCCAGCATCGCCAGGCGGGCGCTGAGCTCCCCGGCGCTCTCCTCGGGCCCAATCCCGACGGGCATCATCCGCAGCGCCGGTCCGGTGTCCAGGCCGGCGTCCACCTGCATCAGCGTGACTCCGGTGACCTCGTCGCCGGCCAGGATGGCGCGCACCACCGGACTGGCGCCCCGCCACCGCGGGAGCAGGGAGAAGTGCACGTTCACGAAGCCGTGGCGGGGCACTGCCAGCAACTCCGGCGGCAGGATCTGGCCGTAGGCCACCACCACCGCCACCTCGGGCTTGAGCCCCCGCAGCAGTTCCAGGTCCTCGATGGCGCGCGTCGGCTGGCTGACCGGGAGCCCGCGCTCGAGCGCCGCCTGCTTGACCGGCGGGGGCTGCGGCCTCCCCGAGCGGCCCCGCGGCTTGTCGGGGCGGGTGGTCACCAGCACCACCTCGGCCATCTCCAGCAGCGCCTCCAGAGACGGTACCGCCTCAGCGGGGGTGCCGAAGAAGGCAGCCCTCAACTCTCCCCTCCCAAGCCGAGTGCCTCCTCGCGCAGTTCCTTGAGGGCCTGCTTGCGCGTCCGCCGCGGCAGGCGCTCGAGGATGAGCGTGCCCCCCAGGTGATCGATCTCATGCTGCAGTACCCGGCCCAGCAACTCCTCCCCGGCGTACTCCACCTCTGCCCCGTCCAGATTCAGCCCGCGCGCCCGGGCGAAGGCGGGACGGCGCACCGGCCAGAACCGTCCCGGGACCGATAGGCACCCCTCGTCGAAGGACCACGCCCCCGAGGTCTCCAGCAACTCCGGGTTGATGAGGTGGTGCGGTCCCTCACCGATGTCGAAGACCACCACCCGCAGGGCTACCCCGATCTGAGGGGCGGCCAGGCCGACCCCCGGGGCCCGGTACATCGTCTCCAGCATGTCGTCGACCAGGCGGCGGATCTCACCGTCGATGCGGCTCACCGGCGCCGCCGGAGCGCGCAGCACCGGGTCGGGCCAGCTGCGGATGGGGAAGACGGCCACGGCTCCTCCTGTGCCGGGCGGTGAGGATAGCCCGGAGTCAGAGGTCGATGGGGTCGGCGTCGACCCGCACCCGGGCCCCGCCGTCGCGCCATTCCTGCACCTGGGAGCGCAGCATCAACCGGGCCCCCTGCAGGTCACCACCCTGCAAGAGCCAGCGCATCCGGTCGCCGCGCCCCACCGGCCCGTGCACCTCCGCTCGCCCGGCTACCCCTTCCCGGAGGGCGGCATCGGCCCCTTCGGGCGCTCCGCTCGTCTCGATCACGAGGATCTCCCCCGCCGGAGGGAACCCCAGCGCCGCTCGGCCCGCCGTCTCCGCGGTCAGCAGCGGCAGGGGGTCTCCCCGCCGCAGGGCCAGGAACGCCGGATGGCCCGGGTCGGCGGTCTGCACCAATGCCCTCCTGCCTCTCCCCGGCCCCGCGGCGCCGGCCACCCGCGCCATCAACCGCAGGCCGTCCTCCACCGCCCGGTAGTGCGGGGCCCGCAGCAACCCGTCGGCGTCGACCACCACCCCGAGGTCCACGGGCCCCAGATCGGCGAGGTCGCGCTCGGTGCCCACCACCACCGGCCGGCCGCTGCCGGCCTCCCCCACAGCGCCCCTCCCGAGGAAGCCGCTCACCTCGGCCACCAGGCGGCCCACCGTCGCCCCCAGCGGTTCGAAGCGGCGCCCACCGCAGCGGGCACAGGGCCCCAGGTCGGCGCGGCAGCGCGGGCAGGAACCTCCCCCGTCGGGACGGCAGGCGCATCGGGGACAGAGGCGCAGGCTCCGGCACGAGAGGCACCGCAGCGCCGGAGCGCGCTCGGCAGCCAGCACGAAGGCCCGCCCCCCCGAGGTCGCCACCGCCCGCAAGGCCTGCCGCCCCCGCTCCGCCACCAGGCCTCCGCCCGGGGGCTCCGCCGACCGGTCCACTACCTCCACCAGTCCCCAGGGCCGTCGCCCGAGGCGGACCAGAGAGGGGGCGCGGTGCAGCGCCTCGGCGGTGGGAACCGCTCCGCACAGAACGAGGGGAAACCGCTCCACGGCGGAGCGCCGCCAGAGCAGATCCCGGGCGTGGGTCGTAGGCGTCGCCCGGTCCTTGAGACCCCGCCGCCCCTCCTCCACCACCACGGCCAGGGACAAGCCGGCCAGGGGCCACAGCGCCACCTCCCTGGTACCCACCACCAGGCGACCCGGCTGCCGGCCGGCCTCCCAGGCCGCCGTCAGCGCCCCGGCGCCGCCCTCGGCGGCCGCCGGGACCACCCGCTCCCCGAACCATGCGACGAGACCCTCGGCCAGGCGCCCCGCTTCGGCCACCGAAGCCACCACCACCACCACGCTTCGTCCCGCCGCCAGGACGGGCGCCGCCAGGCCGGCGATCGGCCCCGCCCAGGGTCCGGGCCCCAGCAGGTAGCGAGCCCCCAGGTGCCGCCCGGCAGCGGCCGCCGCCGACGCTTCCGGCAGCGGCGAAGCCCCGGCGGCGCCGACCGGCGCCAGGCCCGCCGGCGGGCGGCGGCGGGGCACATTCGGGGGAGCGCCCTTGCCCAGCACCACCGCCAGCGGGGCCACGTAGTGCAGCGCCGCCCAGCGCATCACCTCCAGCAGGCCCCGTCCGAAGACCGACTCATCCCCGCGGCGGCCCAGCAGCGGCCGCAGGCCGGGACGCGCCGTCTCGCCGACCGCGACCACGAATCCCTGCACCCGCCGGCCGCCCAGCGGAATGCGCACCAGCGCCCCCACTTCCACGGCAACCCCGGCGGGCACCTCGTAGGCGAACCCGTCGTCGACGGCGAAGGTGGGCAGATCGGGCACCACCCGGGCCACGAGCGGAGCGCTCAGGGTGTGCCCCGGCTCCTCAGCTCGGCGATCCGCTCCCAGAGGAGGGCCGCCACCCGGCGCTTGGGCAAGCGCTCCCACCGTTCCAGCGTCCCGTCGGGGAGGATCAGGGCCACCTCGTTGTCCTCGCTCCCGAACCCCGAGCCGGCAACGGTCACGTCGTTGGCCACCAGGAGGTCCACTCCCTTGGACACCGCCTTCGCCACGGCTCCCTCCGCCGGCCCCGTCTCGGCGGCGAAGCCGACCAGGAACGGGCGCGGCCGCATCGCCGCCACCCCGGCCAGCACGTCGGGGGTGGGCTCCAGCACCAGGTCGGGCGGCCCCGCGGCCCGCCGCAGCTTCCCGGAGGCGGGCTGTGCCGGCCGGAAGTCGGCCACCGCCGCCGCCATCACCGCCACGTCGACTTCTCCGGCGCGGCTCCACACCGCCTCGGCCATCTCCTGGGCCGTCTCCACCCGGATCGCTTCGAGCCGGCGCGCCGCCGGAGGGTCGGCCGCCGTGACCAGGGTGACGACGGCGCCGCGCGCCGCCGCCTCCTCGGCTACGGCGTGGCCCATCTTGCCCGACGAGCGGTTCCCCACGAACCGGACCGGGTCGATGGGCTCGCGGGTGCCGCCCGCGGTGACCAGGACGCGCCAGCCCTCCAGCGTCCCCGCCCCCAGGCTTCGCTCCAGAGCGGCGGCGATCTCTTCGGGCTCCACCATGCGGCCGGGCCCGGCATCCCCGCCCGCCAGCGGCCCACTCGCCGGACCCACCACCGTCACCCCGTCGGCCAGCAGGGCCGCCAGGTTGCGGCGGGTGGAGGGATGGGACCACATCTCGGAGTGCATCGCCGGGGCTATCACCACCGGTGCCCGGGTGGCCAGCACCACCGCCGACAGCAGATCCTCGCTCAGCCCGTGCGCCAGACGCGCCATGGTGGCCGCGGTGGCCGGGGCCACGCACACGGCGTCGGCCCAGCGTGCCAGGTCCAGGTGGGGGGCTGCCGTCGGCTCGTCCCAGAACCCGGTGGCCGGAGCGACGCCGGTCAGCCCGGAGAGAGTGGCCGGCCCGATGAAGCGCAGGGCCGATTCGGTGACGACGGTGCGCACCTCGGCGCCGGCCTGCACCAGGAGTCGGGCCAGATGGGCGCTCTTGTAGGCGGCGATACCCCCGGTTATGCCCAGGACGATGCGCCGGCCGGCGAGCACGGCCTCACTCGCCGCGATCGATGATCACCTTGTCGGCGGCGATCTCCTCGAAGGCGATCGACAAGGGCTTGCGCGACAGCGAATGCACCTGCGGGGGCACATAGGAGCCGAGCCCGTCGCCCAACTGGTGGAAGTAGGCGTTGATCTGCCGGGCGCGCCGCGCCGCCAGCACCACCAGGGCGAAGCGGTTCTCCGTGCGCTCCAGGACGGTCTCGATGGCCGGTTCGATCATCATGCGGTGTTTCCCGGGGATTGCGGAGCCGCCAGTATACCGGCCACCTCGGCGATGGCCCGCCCCAGGTCGTCGTTGACCACGAAGTGATCGAACCGCTCCCGGCCTTCCTCGATCTGGCTTGCCGCCACCGCCAGGCGCCGGGCTATCTGCTCGTCCCCCGTGTCGCCTCGGCCCCGCAGCCGCGCTTCCAGCACCGCCGGGCTCGGGGGCGCGATGAAGACCAGCCGGGCCTCCGGGTAGGCGGCCTTCACCTGTTCGGCGCCCAGCAGCTCCACGTCGAGCACCACATCCGACCCGGCGGCCAGCCGGCGCTCCACCGGGGCACGCGGCGTCCCGTACAGGTGGCTGCTGTACTCCGCCCACTCCAGCAGCTCGCCGGCGTCCCGGGCGGCGAGGAACTCGGCGCGCGAGACGAAGTGGTAGTCGACTCCGTCCTCCTCTCCCGCCCGCGCCGGGCGCGTGGTCATGGAGACCGAGAAGTGAAACGCGGCGTGCCGGGCGAGCCCCGCCACGACGCTCGACTTGCCCGCCCCCGAGGGACCGGAGACGACCACGAGGCGGCCGCGGCGGGGCGGGTCAGGAGAAGGCGGCGAGGAGGGCCTCCTTCTGCCGGGCGCCGAGACCCCGCAGACGGCGGCTCTCGGCAATCCCCAGGCGCTCCATGAGGCGAGCCGCCTTGACCTTGCCCAGCCCCGGCAGCGCGGTGAGGGCGGCGCTCACCTTGAGGCCGCCGACCGCCTCGTCGCTGCCGGCCCGGGCGAGCAAGTCCGCCAGGCTCAAAGCCCCCTCCTTCAGCGCCGCCTTCACCGCCGCCCGTTGCCGGCGGGCGGCGGCGGCTTTCGCCAGGGCGTCGGCTCGCTGTTCGGGGGTCAACTTCGGTAGTGCCATCACCCCTCCCTCCCTCGGGACCACTCTATCGCCCGGCCAGCTCGGCGTGCAGGCGCTCCACCGCCGCCACCGGATCCGGGGACTCGATGATCGGCCGGCCCACCACCAGCAGATCGGCCCCCCGGGCCACGGCCTCGGTGGGGGTCGAGATCCGCCGCTGGTCGTGAGCGGCCGTCCCCGCCGCCCGGATCCCGGGCGTCACTCGCAGCAGGCCCGGAGCGACCTCGGCTACCACACGCAGCTCCTTGGGCGAGCAGATCACCCCCTCCACCTCCGCCTCTGCCGCCCGCCGAGCCAGCCGCGAGGTCAGCTCGCCCGGCGATCTCCCGAAGAGAGCGCCCGCCGCCGCCTCGTCGATGCTGGTGAGCACGGTCACCGCCAGTATCCCGGCAGCCCGGCCCCCGGCGCCGGCCTCCAGCCCCGCTGCCGCGGCGCGCAGCATCTCCACGCCCCCCGAGGCGTGGGCGGTCACCCAGCGCGCCCCGTACTCCCCCAGGCGGCGCGCCGCCGCCTGGACCTGGCTCGGGATGTCGTGCAGCTTGGCGTCGGCGAAGACCGGCCCCAGCCGGGCCACCGCGCCCACCACGCCGGGCCCCGGCCCGTGCAGCAGGCCCAGGCCAACCTTGAACCCGGCCACCTTGCCGGCCAGCAGCCGGGCCAGGCGCACCGCCTCTTCGGCGCGCCGCACGTCCAGAGCCACCAGCAGTGGGCTCGTCACCAGGGCCTCCAGGCGCCCACCAGTTCGGTCACCCGGTCCACCCGGTGGCGGCGGCCGTAGCGGTGCAGATCCCGCACCATCCGCCTTCCCGCCCGGGTGTCGGCGAAGTGGGCCGTGCCCACCGCCACCGCCTGCGCCCCGGCCAGCAGGAACTCCACGACATCCGCCCCGCTCCGCACCCCACCGCCTCCCACCAGCGGCAGGTCGGGCAGGGCGCGGCGCACCTCCAGCACGGCCCGCACCGCAATCGGCTTGATGGGCCCTCCCGAGTAGCCCCCCACCACCCCCGAGATGCCCGGCCGCCGCGTCTCGGGATCGATCGCCGCCCCCCACACCGTGTTCCCCACCACGACGAAGTCGGCCCCGGCGGCGGCCACCGCGGCGGCCACCGCAGCCACATCGGGGGCGTTGGGAGACAGCTTGGCTCCCACGGGCAGGGTGGTAGCCGCCCGTACCCCGGCCACCACCTCCGCCGCCGTCCCCGGCTCCAGGGCGAACATCAGTCCGCTCTCGAGGTTGGGGCACGACAGGTTCACTTCCAACGCGGCCACCCCGCTGGGCGTCAGGGCCGCCGCCACTCGGGCGAACTCGGCCGCCGTCCTGCCTACCACCGACGCCCAGACCGGCACCCCCGCCTCCGCCAGGCGAGGGGCCACCGTCTCGAGCCACCCGGCGACTCCCAGGTTCTGGATGCCGATGCCGTTGAGCATCCCGGTCCCCACCGGGTACAGGCGCGGCGGGGGCCGGCCCTCCCAGGGGGCTTCGCTCACCGACTTGGCCACCGCCGCGCCGTAGTGCTCGAACGCCCCCACCGCGGCGAAGTCCACCACGGAGCCCACCGTGCCCGACGCCGCCACCAGCGGGGACCTCAGGGTCAGCGGGCCCAGACGGGTGGTGAGATCCACCGTCTCAGCCCTCCCCACCCGCCGCCTTCACCACTGCAGCACCCCGTCGCGCAGGGTGAAGCGGCCCCGCAGCACCACGTGCCGGGCCCGGCCCCGCAGGCGCTGCCCGCGCCACGGGCTGTTGGCCGACCGCGAGTGGAAGCGCTCCGCCGTCCACTCGGCAGCAGGGTCCACCACCGTCAGTGTGGCCGGACCGCCGTTCGCCACCCATCGTCCGTGGTCCGCCAGGCCGGCGAGCCGGGCCGGAGCCACCGCCATGCGGTCGAACAGGGCATGGGGACCCAGATCGACCGCGGCGAGCACCGCAGCCACCGCCGTCTCCAGGCCGATCACCCCGCGCGGGGCGTCCTCGAACGGCACGTCCTTCTCATGGGCCGCGTGCGGGGCGTGGTCGGTGCCCACCATTTCGATGGTGCCGTCGGCCAGGGCGGCGCGCACCGCCTCCACGTCCTCGGGAGCCCGCAACGGCGGATACATCTTGAAGGCGGGGTCGGTGCGGCGGACCGCGGTGTGGTCGAAAGCAAGGTGGTGCGGCGCCGCTTCGGCCGTAACCGCCAGCCCTTCCGCCTTCGCCGCGCGGATCAGGGCAACCGTCCCGGCCGTCGAGACATGCTGCACGTGGTAGCGGCCTCCGGTCAGCCGGGCTATCGCCAGGTCGCGGGCCACCACCACCTCCTCGGCGGCGGTGGGGATCCCCGCCAGGCCGAGCAGGGCCGAGATCTCGCCTTCGTGCATCTGCCCCCCACCGGCCAGGCCGCGGTCCTCGGCGTGCTGGGCCACCACCCCTCCCAGGTCGCCCAGGTACTCCATCGCCCGCCGCAACAGGCCGGCGTCGGCCACGCCGTCCCCGTCGTCGCTGAAGACCCGAACCCCCGCCGCCCAGAGGTCGTCGAGGTGGGCCAAGCGCTGACCCGAACGGCCCGCGGTCACGCAGCCGGCGGGCACCACCTCCACCAGACCCACCTGTCGGCCCCTCTCGGCGACGAACCTTGCCAGGTGGCCGGCGTCGATCGCCGGGTCGGTGTTGGGCATGGCCACCACGGCGGTGAACCCACCGGCGGCGGCGGCTCGCGATCCCGACTCTATGTCCTCCTTCCACTCCTGGCCCGGCTCGCGCAGGTGCACATGCGGGTCGACCAGGCCCGGGCCCACCCAGCAGCCACTGCAATCCACCACCTCGGCCCGCTCCCGATCGATGTCGGGACCGACCGCCGCCACCCCGGTGCCGCTCACCCTGACGTCGGCGGGGACCATGCCCGCCGCCGTGGCCACCAGTCCTCCGGCCAGCACGATGTCAGGCATCGCTCTCACCTCCCAGCAGGCGGAAAAGCACCGCCATGCGCACTGCCACCCCCAGGCTCACCTGTTCCAGCACCAGGGCGTCGGGGTCGTCGGCCACCTCGTCGGCGATCTCCACCCCTCGATTCATCGGGCCGGGGTGCATCACCACCGCGTCCCGCTTCAGGCGAGATCGCCGCTCGCGGGTCATCCCGAACCGGGTGGTGTACTCGGCCAGCGAGGGGAACACGCTGGCTCCGCCCCGCTCGGTCTGCACCCGCAACAGGTACACCACGTCGAGTTCGGGCAGCACCTCGTCCAGAGATGAACTCACCCGCACCGGCCAGTCGGCGAAGGTCACCGGGAGCAGGGTCCGCGGCGCCACCAGCGTCACCGTGGCCCCCAGCTTGGAGAAGGCGAGGAGATCCGAGCGCGCCACCCGGGAGTGGCGGATGTCGCCCACGATGGCGATCTGCAGTCCCTCCAGGGTCCCGAAGCGCCGCCGGATGGCCAGGGCGTCGAGCAGAGCCTGGGTGGGATGCTGGTGCGCGCCGTCGCCCCCGTTCACCACGGGGATGGAGAGCCACTCCGCCGCTCGCTCCGCTGCCCCGACCGCCTGATGGCGCATGACCAGCAGGTCCGAACCCATGGCCTGCAGGGTGAGCACGGTGTCCTTGAGGCTCTCTCCCTTCGAGAGGGACGAGGTGCCCGGGGCGAAGGTCATGGTGTCCGCCGACAGCGTCTTGGCAGCGCGCTCGAACGACAGGCGGGTGCGCGTCGAAGCCTCGAAGAAGGCCGTGGTCACCGTCTTGCCCCGCAAGGCGGGGACCTTGGGAATGGGCCGGGCGAGCACCTCCACGAAGCCGTCGGCGTCGTCGAGGAGGCCCGCCAGGTCCGCCGGGCTGAGGTCGGCGATGTCGAGCAGGTGGCGCATCACTGCTCCACCCCCACCCACACCCCGTCCTCACCGTCGACCTCCACCACCCTGACCGAGACCCGCTCCGCCGCGGCGGTCGGCAGGTTCTTGCCCACGTAGTCGGCCCTGATGGGGAGCTCGCGGTGGCCGCGGTCCACCAGCACCGCCAGTTCCACCCGGCGGGGCCGGCCTAGATCGGCCAGGCAGTCGAGCGCGGCGCGCACGCTGCGCCCGGTGTAGAGCACGTCGTCCACCAGCACCACCACCCGATCGGTGATCGAAACCGGTATGCGGGTGGCGCCCACCCGGGTGGTGGGCCGCCGGTCGAGGTCGTCGCGGTAGAGGGCGATGTCGAGCTCTCCTACCGGCACCGGGCCCTCGGCCTCGGCCAGGGCCTCCGCCAGCCGCTGGGCCAGCGGGATGCCGCGGGTGTGGATCCCCACCAGCACCAGATCGGCGGCCCCCCGGTTCCGCTCCAGTATCTCGTGAGCGATGCGGCGCACCGCCCGGGCCATGTCGGCCCCATCCATGAGCGCCTTCATGGCAAGAAAAAGGCCACCCTGCGGGTGGCCGGCGTCGGCAACAGCATTCTGGGCTCTCCTTTCCGGCCTCTCCGGACCGGGTTAAAGGACGTCGGCGGCACCCTAGCAGCCCGCCACGCCCCGGCGGTTCACCCGTCGGCTTCCCGCCCTCCGGCCAGGCGGCCCAGCACCCCGTTGACGAACGCCCCGCTCCGGGCGGTGGAGTAGGCCTTGGCCAGTCGCACCGCTTCGGAGATGACCACCCCCACCGGCACCTCCGGCCGATGGCGCAACTCCCACAGGGCGAGACGCAGCACCGCCCGGTCCACCGCCGCCAGCCGCTCCACCCGCCATTCCTCCGCGGCGGCCCCAATGGCCGCATCCAGGTCGGCGCGCTCGTCCCAGGCGCCCCGTGCCAGGTCGGCGCCGAGGGTGTCGAGGCCCTCCGTCTCGGGAGGCCGGGAACGCGCCTCGGCTTCGTAGAGAGCTTCGAGCGCCTCGTCACGGCGCACCAGGCGGGCGACGCGCCCCAGGCGCTCGGGGTCGAGGGCGGGAACGCCCACTGCCGCCCCCCTGCCGGCGGAGCGCAGCAGGTCGACCGCGGCGCGCAGGCGAGCCGTGCCGTCGGTGTCCGCCTGCAGGCGCGCCAACCCCGCCAGGACGGCGTCGGTCTCGGCCCCGGCCAGCGCTTCGGCCAGGGCGACGACCTCGGGGGTGGGCGGTTCAGACCCGCGTGATGTAGGCACCGCTGCGGGTGTCCACCTTGACCCGGTCGCCGGCGTCGACGAACAGTGGCACCTGAACCACCAGGCCGGTCTCCAGCGTCACCGGCTTGGTGGCCCCCGAGACGCGGTCCCCTTTCACTCCCGGCTCGGCGTGCGTCACGGTGAGGGCTACTGCGGCCGGGAGCTCCAGACCGATGGCACGGCCCTGGTGCATGGCCAGTAGGACCGTGTCGCCCTCCTTGAGGTACCCGGAGGCCTGGCCCACCAGCTCGGCCGCCAGAGCCAGCTGGGCGTAGGTCTCCCCGTCCATGAAGTGGTAGCCGAGGTCGTCCGAGTAGAGGTACTGGTGGGCGCGCCGTTCGATGATGGCCTGCTGCACCGGCTCGTCGGCGCGGAAGGTTCGCTCGAGCACCACCCCGGTCAGCAGGTTCTTCAGCTTCATCTTGACGAAGGCCTTGCCTTTGCCCGGCTTGGTGTGCTGGTACTCGACGATCTGGAAGATGCCGTCCTCCAGATCCAGAGCCATGCCGGGCCGCACGTCGTTGGTTGAGATCATGTGAGCTCCAACTCCCGATGCGACCCGGTGATCACTTCCGGGCCGCTCGCGGTGATCAGGACCATATCCTCGACGCGTACCCCGCCCACCCCGGGGAGATACACCCCGGGTTCCACCGTGACCACATCCCCTACCTGCAGCGGATCCTCGTTGCCTCGTCGCAGCCAGGGGGGCTCGTGGATCTCCAGGCCCACTCCGTGGCCCGTGCTGTGCAGGAAGTGCTCCTCGTGGCCGGCGGCCCGCAAGACGGCGCGCGCCGCCTCATCGACCTCATGGCCGGTGGCCCCGGGACTACAGGCGGCGATGCCCGCCTCCTCGGCGGCCACCACCACCCGGTGCACCTGCGCCAGCGCCGGATCGGGCGGGCCCTCCAGCCACACGGTGCGGCTCATGTCGGAGTGGTAGCCGTCCACCAGGCACCCGTAATCGAGCAGCAGCAAGCCTGCGCCCAGGGGCACCCGGCCGGTCTCGTAGTGGGGGACCGAGGCTCCTGCTCCGGCCGCCACGATGGGCTCCCAGTCGGCGCGCTCGCCGCCGTGACGCCGCATCTCGGCCGCCAGCTCCCAGGAGAGATCGGACTCGGTAGCCGCTCTCCCCAACAGGAGCGCCAGGGAGGCGAAGGCCGCATCCCCGGCAGCGGCGGCAGCCCGCAGCGCCTCGATCTCGGCCTCATCCTTGCTGCGGCGCAGGTCCCCCAGTATCCCCGGTCCCGCCTCGGGGGTGAGCCCCGTCTTCTCCCGCAGGTGGCGGGCGAACTCCCAGGTCACCCCGTCCGCTTCGAGGCCCACCCGGTCGAGGCCGCCCAGCACTCCCCCGAGCGCTTTCCACAGGTCGCCGACGTACACCTCCAGAGAGACTCCGGGCACGGCGCGCAGCCGCGCCGCGGCCGTCTCCCCGTACCGTCCGTCGGTCAGGAAGACCCCGCCCCCGTCCGGTCGCACCAGCAGGTACCCGTTGCTGCCGGTGAAGCCGATCAGGTACTGCAGGTTGGGAGCCCGGGTCACGAGAAGCGGGCATTCGAGACGGTCGGAGAGCGCGTCGAGGCGGGCGGCAAACGGCATTCGGCTCCTCATGAGATGCCCACGGCGGTGAGAGCGGCCTCTACGGTAGCCTCCCCTACCGCCTCCACACGCGGCCTCCCCACCTCCTCGAGCAGCACCAGGCGCAAGCCCTCGCCGCTGCGTTTCTTGTCCTCTCCTACCAGGGAGCGCACCGCCTCCCGCTCCAGGCCGGGGGCCGCCACCGGCAGTCCCAGCCGGGCGATCACCTCCCTCTGCCGCTCCTCTTCGGCGAAGCCGGCCAGCAGCGCCCCGGCCCGGCCCGCCGCCACCATGCCCACCGCCACCGCCGCCCCGTGGCTGAGGCTCCCGGCCACCTCGATGGCGTGGCCGATGGTGTGCCCGTAGTTGAGGTACAACCGAACCCCGTGGTCCATGGGGTCGCGGCTCACCAGCGCCGCCTTCACCGCCACCGCCCGCCGCACCACCTCGCCCAGGTCGGCCTGCTCCCCGTCGGCCTCGTAGAGCGCCACCAGGCCGGGGTCGCCCACCAGACCGGCCTTCAGCGCCTCGGCGGCGCCTTCGCGCCGCAGGGTGGCGGGCAGGGCCTCGAGCACCTCAGCGTCTACTACCACCCGGGCCGGGTGGTGAAAGGCCCCCACCAGGTTTTTCGCCCCCAGGTTGAGGGCCGTCTTGCCGCCGATGGACGCATCCACCGCTCCCACCAGGGTGGTGGGTGCGAAGATCGCTTCGACGCCCCGCAGGAAGGTGGCGGCGACGAAGCCGGCGATATCGGTCAGCGCCCCGCCCCCCACTCCCACCACGGTGTCGTGGCGCGTCAGGCCCAGGCGCCGAAGCCACTCGTAGGCCGACGCTGCGACCGGCAGGGTCTTGGCCGCCTCCCCGTCGGGAAGCACCATCAAGTCGGCGGCCAGTCCCTCCCGCCGCATGGCGCGCCCCATCCGGCGGCCCAGGCGCGCCGGCTCCCCCGGTTGGGTGAACAGAGCCACCCGGCGCCGGCCCGGCCGCTCGGGGAGCAGGGTCGCCGCGTCGAGCAGGCCGCGGCCCACCAGCACCGTCGTGGCCCCGGCTACCGGGATTCGCTCCACCACCGCACCACCTCCTCGGCCACCTCCTCCGGGCTCCGCGTCGTCGTGTCCACCCGGAGATCGGCGGCCGCGGCATAGGCCGCCCGGCGTGCCGCCAGCAGGGGGCCCAGGGCGGCGACTCCCTCGCCCGCCAGCAGGGGCCTGCCCGCACCCTCTCCCACCCGTCCCGCCAGCACCGCCGCGGGCGCTTCGAGCCAGACCACACGCCCGCGCCGCCGCATGAGGTCGACGTTCACCGGGTCGCCCACCACCCCTCCCCCACAGGCCACGACGGCCGCCGTCCCGGCCGTCGCCGCCAGCGCCGCCGCCTCCCGGCGGCGAAAGCCGGGCTCTCCTTCGGCGGCGAACACCTCGGGGATGGGCCGCCCCGCGGCCGCGGCCACCGCCTCATCCAGGTCGACGAACGGCCGCTGCAGCCGCCCCGCCACCAGGCGGCCGACGGTGGTCTTTCCCACCCCCATCATCCCCACCAGCCAGAGGGTGCCCACTAGAACCCTGCCAGACGGCGCCGGTAGGCCTCCACCGCCGCCGTGAAGTCGCCCACGGTGTCGCCCCCGAACTGCCGGGTCATCTCCACCGCCAGCACCCAGGCCACCATGTGCTCCGCCACCACCGCGGCGGCCGGGACGGCGCAGGTGTCGGACCGCTGCCGCAGAGCCGGCGCGGCCCCCTTGCCGACGACGTCGACGCTCCCGGTGGGAAGGCCCAGGCTCGACGGCGGCTTCATGGCGGCCCGCAGGCAGATCACCTCGCCGTTGCTCATGCCGCCCTCGATACCCCCCGCCCGGTTGCCGTCCCGCCGAAAGGCGCCGGCGGCGTAGGAGATCCCGTCGTGGGCCGCCGACCCCCTCAGGCCGGCGAGGCCGAAGCCCTCTCCCACCTCCACCCCCTTGATCCCCGGGATCGACATCACGGCTCCCGCCAGCGCGCCGTCGAGGCGCCGATCCCAGTGCACGTGGCTACCTACTCCGGCCGGTACCCCATAGGCCAGCACCTCCAGCACCCCCCCGACGGTGTCCCGGGCTCGCCGGGCGCGGTCGATCTCTCCCACCATCGCCGCGGCGGCACCCGCGTCGGCGCTCCGCACCCGGGATCGATCGATCCGCCGCCGGTCCTCCGGGTTGGGCCGCGGCGCGGAGGCCGCCACCCCGCCGATGGCCACCACGTGGCCCAGCACCGTCACCCCCACCGTGCTCAGCAGCCGGCCCGCCAGATGGCCGGCCACCGTGCGCGCCGCGGTCTCGCGAGCCGAGGCCCGCTCGAACACCTCCCGGGCGTCGTGGGTGTCGTACTTCAGCATGCCGGCCAGGTCGGCGTGCCCCGGCCGCGGCGCGGTCAGCGCCGGCGCCCCCCTCGCCTCCGGATCGGGCGCCATCACCGCCTGCCAGCGGGGCCACTCGCGGTTGTGCACCACCACCGCCACGGGGCCACCCAGGGTGCGCCCGAAGCGCACCCCGCCGACGATCTCCAGTTCATCCCGCTCCACCGCCATGCGGCGTCCCCGGCCGTGGCCGCGCCGCCGCCGGGCCAGGTCCGCCGCCAGCGCCGCGGGGTCCACCTCGAGGCCGGCGGGCAGGCCTTCCACCACGGTGACCAGGGCCGGGCCGTGGGACTCCCCCGCCGTCAGAAAGCGCAGCACGGACGCGATGGTACCCCCGGCCCGGCGCCGCCTACTTGGTGATGGACTGCCCCACCGCCAGGGTGAACACGCTGTCCCGGTACATGAACACCCCGCTGCTGGTGGCCAGGCTGATCACCTTGAAGTCCGTGGCGAAGGTGTCGCCCACCCCGACGGTGTAGGTCTGGCCGTCCACCGTGAGGACCGCCCGCTTGGCCCCCCCTTCTTCACGGATCTCCAACAGGGAGACCCGCTTGCCCGTCGGCGTCTGGCTGGTAGTGCTCGTCGTGCTGCCGCCGGAGGTGGTAGTGGTCCCGGAGGTGGTGCTGGTGGTGGACCCGCCGGCAGTGGTCGTGGTCCCCGACCCATCGGTGGTGGTCGTAGTCCCGGATCCGTCGGTGGTGGTGGTCTCCCCCGGTTCGGTGGTGCTGGTGCCGGCGGTGACGAGGGGGGCAAATGGGTCACGAGGCTGTGCCACCCGGAAGCCACCCACTGCTGGGACGGTGGCGCCGGATCCCCCCGGGACGGTGGAGCCTGCCTCCGGCGACCCAGGAAGCCCGCCCTGGCCCCCAAAGGAGAGCACGCCCGATGAGGCCATCAGCCAGACCGAGGCGCCGGCGGTGCCCACGAGGAGGAAGGCGACGACCACCGCCACCAGGGTGCGGCGCACCGTGCTGCGGCCCATGTCAGCCCTCCCCCCTCGGGACGGTGGTGGTCACCACGGTCGAGGGAACGATGGTGGTCTGGGCTTCGGGAACCATCGTATCCCCCGTGGAACCCGCCTCCCCGGCGTCGTCGGGCACCTCAGGGACGGGAATCAGGTCGGCGAGGGTGAACAAGCGAAGGTCGAGGCTCACCGAGAGCACGGTGGCCCCCGCGTCGTCCTGCCCCGAGGAGATGGAGATGGAGTCGACCCGTACGAGGCGCTCGAGATCCACGACGCCGAAGAGGAACCCGAGGATCTCGAAGAACTCCCCCTCGACGGTGACGGCCACCGTGACCTCGCGCAGTTCCGAGCCGGCCATGGCCACCGGCACGGAGGGAGAGACGTTCAGCAGACCCACCCCCGTGGCGTCGCACAAGCCGTAGACGTCGTCGATCAGCTCATCGAGGTTGGGCTCCTCCGGGATCAGCGTCTCCAGCCGGCCGAGGGCCGCCAGATACGCCACCTCGCCCTCCTGGATGTCGAGCAGCGCCTGGATCTGCCCCCGGAGGGCGATCTCCTGATGACGCGCCTCCTCCAGGTCGCCGGAGGCCTGGGCGATCCTGGAGTTGCGCGGCGAGATGAAGAAGAACCACCAGGCCACCCCGAGCACCAGCGCCATCAAGAGGGCCAGCATCACCCAGCGGCGCATGTCAGGGCACCTCCGGGATCAGTTCCTCGGCACGGTCGGTGACGGCGCCCTCGGTGAGGACCGCGGTCGAATTGAAGATCACCACAGTCTCCTCGCCGATGGTGCTCTCCGCAGCCTTGCTCACCCACGGCCCGGTCATCCCCGCGAAGGCTCCCGAGCCCAGGGTGCGCAGCCACTCGGCGACGTCGGGGAACCCGAACCCCACCCCGGCGAAGGCCACCTGAGCCACCGCGCCCGGGACCTCTCCCCGCAGCACGGTGCCGTTGAAGGACTCCAACCACACCCGTTCCGGGAGGAGACGGGCCAGGTCGTTCAACAGGATGCCCCAGTCGACGTCGTTGGCCAGGGCCTCGCGCACCAGAGCTGCCTTGCCCACGAACTCCTGCCGCAGGGCGGCCGCAGCGCCGAGCGAGGCCACCTCCCGTTCCAGGTCGGCGTTGTACTCCCGCTGCCGGTCGACCTCGGCATGGGCCGAGGACACCCGGGTGTTCCAGTAGAACACCCCGGCGACCAGCAGCAGCACGTAGGCCACCGCGGCCACCACCAGCAGGCCCATGCGCCGACGGCGGCTGCGCTCCTCGGCGACCTCGGGCGGCAGCAGGTTGATCGGTCGCACTACTCCTCCCGGGCCACGTGAGGGAAGCGGTTGCCGGGAGGGACCACGAAACTCCCCCACAGGGCCAGCCCCACGGCGGCCGGCAACACCGGCTGCAGCTCCAGCAGCTGCGGCTCGGTCATGCGCACCCGGCCCACACTCACGTGGTCGAGCACCCGCACCGGCTCCACCCTGGTGCCGAGCGCCCGGGCCACCCGATTGGCCAGATGAGGCAGGCGGGCCGCGTTCCCGGCCACCACCAGACGCTCCAAGGAGTGCTCCCCGGCCTGAGTGAGGTAGTAGTTCACCGAGCCCCGGATCTCCTCGATCAGCCCGTCGGCGGTACGGGTGAGGAGGCGCCGCAGGGCCGCCGTCTCATCCTCGCCCTCCGGCAAGCCCGAAGGCACCACCCCGACGGCCCGCTTCTTCTCCTCGGCATCCTCCCGGCTGAGGGAGGCACCCGTAATCAGGGCCTCGGTGAACTGGGTGCCGCCGGTGGGAAGGATGCGGACGAACCGGGTGATGCCGCCGCGTACCACGGCAATCTGGGACATCGAACTCCCGATGTCCAGCAGCGCCTGGGGCCCGTCTCCACCCAGGGTCAGGTCCGCCCCGAAGGCGGCCCGAACCAGACCGAACGCCTGCAAGTCGATGGACAGCACCTGCAGGCCGGCTTGGTTCGCCACCCCGACCAGCGTCTCCACCATCTCCCGCTGCGCCGCCACTACCAGGATGGAAAGCATCAGATCCCCGTCGGGGGTGCCGAATTCCTCCAACGGGACGAAGTCGAGCACCGCGTCTTCGACCGGGATGGGGATGGCGTCCTGCACCTGGTACGGCAGCGCCTCGCGTAGTTCCTCCTCTTCCAGGTGGGGCACATCCACCTGCCGCACGATGACCCGTTGGTTGGCGATCCCGATGACCACCCGCTTGCGCGGCAAGCGGTGGCGCTTCCACAAGGCGCTGATGGCCTCGGTCACGGCGCCCTGGTCGACTACATCGCCGCCCTGCATTGCACCCGGCGGCAGCGGCATCTCGACGAAACGCCGCAGCAGCGGGATGGCTTTGCCCGTGTCGACCACGGCGGCACGCACCGCCTCCGACCCGATGTCGAGACCGACCGCGATCGGCATCGCTCCTCCGTTGTGGCCGCCCGGGGGCGGCTCCTCGCCCGATCACACGACGGTAACTACACGTGTGTCACCGCGAGGGTACACAAGGGCGGAGCAGCCGCCAAGGATCTCTTGCACCCTTCTTCTTCGCGCCGGCCGCGCGTGCTCCTCGCGCCGCCCGTAGTCAGCCGGCGTACCAGCGGACGACAGCCTCTCCCCAGACCAGAGCCAGGGCAGCCCCGGCGACCATAGCCGGGCCGAACGGGATGGCGTCCTTGCGTTTCGCCCGCCGCGTCGCCAGCAGGGCGATGGCGGCCAGCCCGCCCAGGGCGAAGGAAGCGAAGGCGCCCACCGCCAGTGCGCCCCAGGACCGGTAGGCCAGCACCATGCCGAGCAGCACCCCCAGCTTCACATCGCCGAAGCCGAACCCTCCGCGTGCCGCCAGCGCCACCACCAGCAGCAGCCCGAAGTAGGCTGCTCCCCCGCCTGCCGCCCGCAGGGCCGCCATGAGGTCGCCGTCGCCCGCGGCCCCCAGCCCCAGCAGAACGGCCGTCACCACCGCCCCCGGCAGGAGGATGCGGTCGGGGATGCGCCGCACGTCGAGGTCGGTCAGCGTCAGGGCGATGGCCACTCCGGCGGCCCACCAGTAGCCGGGCAGCGCCCAGGAGGCTCCCACCAGCAGCGCCAATCCGGCGAAGCCGGCCGCCGTCCCCGCCTCAACCAAGGGATAGCGCCGCGA
>VGBK01000003.1 GCA_016870535.1 Actinomycetota bacterium
TCCACCCGGGCGGCCAGCCGGCCCAGGTGCCGCAGGCCGTCGGCCAAGCCTGCCGGGGTCAGACCCCCGGGCCGGACCGCCAGCACCGCACAAGCACACTTCTCGGTATCAGCGCACACCCCACCTACATATCACCCGGCAGTGACAGAACCACCCGCCCCCGAGGCCGGCTTCAGATAAGGCCACCCTCCCCCAGGGGACCTCGACTTCACAGTCCTGTCTGGATGGGTATGACAGATCGTGATACGCTGCCCCGCATGTCACGGGCCATTTCGGTGCGGCTCGACGATGATGCCCTGCAGGCGCTCGGCAGGCTCGAAGCGACCGGCTTGAGCCGCTCTCAGGCCATCAGGACGGCCCTCATCCAGGCGGCTGATCGCCTCGGGGCCAAGCGCCTCCTCGCAGAGGAGGCCGCCACCCTCGAAGCAGATGAGGACGACCGTGCCGAGATGATGCGGGTGGCCGATCTCATGGAGCAGCTTCGTGCAGCGAGGTGATGTTCTCCTCCTTCGCCTGCCCAAAGGCCTGGGCCACGAGCAGCACGGCCGCCGCTACGGGGTCGTCGTCCAGGCCGATGCGTTGCTGCCGCGCTCGATCGTGCTCATCGCCCCTACGTCGCAGAGCGCCAAGTCGGCGTCGTTCCGGCCGGAGATCGAAGTGGCCGGGGAGCGGACCCGCGTCCTCGTCGAACAGGTCGGGGCGGTGGATGTGCAACGGCTGGGGAAGCTGGCCGGCAGGCTCAGCCCGGAGGAGCAGTGGGGAGTCGATGCGGCCCTGCTCACCGTTCTCGGCCTGGGCTGACCCCGCTCCGCCTCGACAACACTGCCAGGCAGCCCCCCAGGGTGGGGTTCCCTCCCCACGGCGGCGGGGAGAGGAGCGGACTGCTCCCCCTTCCGCTCCAGAGGGAGAGGGCCGGGGGAAGGGCTGCGGAGGCCGCGGCGGAGGTCTGCGTGTTCCGCTTCCCCCTCCGGCCCTGGCGGGCCACCTCCCCCGTCCCCACGGGGGAGGAGAAGACGGCTTCCCCCTCCGGCCCTGGCGGGCCACCTCCCCCGTCCCCACGGGGGAGCAGAGCAGACGGAGCCGGAAGGCTTGTTGAGCCGGCAGCGCCCCCCGAGGGCGATACTGCCCTACCCCGTCGGCTCGCCCAGTGCCTCCAAGGCCTCCTGCAGGTCGGCGGGCAGAGGGGACTCCACCAGCACCTCCGCCCCGGTGATGGGATGGGTGAAACGCAGTCGGGCGGCATGCAGGAACAGGCGCGGCGCCAGGCCGTCGTCCCGCCCGTAGCGCCGGTCGGCCACCAGAGGGTGGCCGATGGCGCTCAGGTGCACCCTGATCTGATGGGTGCGCCCGGTCTCCAGAGTCAGTTCGAGCAGAGCCAGGTCGCGGTTTCGCCAGGCGGCACGCCGCCGGTAGTGGGTGCGCGCCGCCCGCCCTGCCGGGTCGACCCGCACCCGGCCCCGGCGCCGCGGGTCGCGCCCCAGCGGGGCCTCGATGGTCCCCGTGGCCGCCTCGGGGATGCCGCGCACCAGAGCCAGGTAGGTGCGCTCGGCCTCGTGACGGGCCATCATCCGGCGCAGCACCGGGAAGGCGGCCTCACTGAGAGCCACCACCAGCAGGCCCGAGGTGTCCTGGTCGAGGCGGTGCACCAGCCCCCAGCGGCCCTCCTCCCCCACCCCCCGCAACCCCGGCCAGCGGGCCAGGAGACCCGCCGCCAGCGTCCCGCTGCCCCCTCCGGCGCCCGGATGCACCACCACCCCCGTCGGCTTGTCGACGACCGCGAGGTGCTCGTCCTCGTAGACGACGGCGAACGGCACCGGTTCCGGCTGCAGCCCGGAGGCCTCGGGAAGCGTCGCCTCCAACACCTGGCCGGCGGCCACGGTGGTGCGGGGGGCCACCTGCGCGCCCTCCAGCCGGGCATCGCCCGTCTCCAGCAGGCGGCGGGCCAGCGACCGGCTCACCCCGGCCAGAGCCGCCAGAACCTTGTCGGCGCGCTGCCCGCCGGCGTCGTCGGGGACCTCAAGCCGCAGGGTCGGCATTCTCCTTGGCCCTCCGGCCGAGCACAAAGGCGGCGAGGATGGCCAGGGCGGCCCCCACGGTGATGGCGCTGTCGGCCACGTTGAAAGCCGGGAAGTGGCTGAAGTCCACGAAGTCCACCACCGGGCCGTCGAGGAGGCCGGGGCCGCGGAAGACACGGTCGCCGAGGTTCCCCAGCGCCCCGCCCAGCACCAGGCCCATGGCCACCGCCTCCAGGCGCCGCTGCAGGCGATGCACCACCAACACGATCACCACTGCGGCGGCGATGGCTCCCAGAGCGATGAACGACCCCGCTCCCGGCAGCAGCCCCCAGGCAGCCCCGGTGTTCTCGGTGTAGCGAAGTTGCAGCACCCCCGGGATCAACTCGATCGGCCTTCCGGGAAGGGTGCTCACCACCCACCACTTGGTGAGCTGGTCGGCGACCACCACGGCGGCGGCGACGGCGAGGGCGAGCAGACGCGAAGTCACCGGCGTCCGGCGGCGCAACCCACGCAGAGCCTGGTGTGCGGCACTGCCTCCAGTCGGGCCACCGGGATGGCCTTGCCGCACTCCGCGCAGCGGCCGTAGGAGCCGGCGGCCAGGCGCTCCAGCGCCTCGTTCACCTGGGCCAGGAGATCCTCGGCATTGCGTGCCAAGGACAGCTCCTTCTCCATCTCGAAAGCCAGGGAGCCACCTTCGGCGGTGTTCGGGTCGGGGCTCCGCTCGGAGGAGGTCTCGGTGAGCCGCACCTCCTCCTGCTGCTCCTCGATCTCGGCGATAACCGCCAGCAGCCGCACCCGCTCCTCGTCGAGGCGGCGGCGGAAGCGTTCGAGGGTGGATTTGGCCAGATCTCGCGCCACAAGACCTCCTGGGACCGGGCAGGCTAGCACGGCCCCTCCGGCTTCACCCGTCCCCGATCACCGACTGCAGACGCATCGCGGCCGCCGCCGCCGACACCCCGGCAACCACCACCCGCTTGCGCCGGCTCGCTCTACCCGAGATGACCGTTCCGCCCTCTCCGCCGAGCGCCCGGGCGACCAGAGCCGCCGCCGCCCGGTTGGCTCGCCCCCCGTCGGCCGGAGCGGTGACCCTGACCCGCAGCGCCCCGCCGTGCCGGCCCACCACCTCGTCGCGGGACGCTCCCGGCACCACCCATACCGTCACCACCACCCCATCCGGGTGCGGTGCCACCACCTCCGGGGGAAGGGCCATGCCCGCCATCCTACGAGCCACCACCGCCGGGGATGGCGCGCGGGCGCGGCTACCATCCCGCCCGACGGCGCAGACGGGGACGCGCCGCCCGGAGAGAGGCCGAGCGAGCCGGCGTACGGTGTGAGGCCGGTGCCTCCGCCCGGAGCGGACATCACCCCCGAGCCGCGGGAAGAACGGGCCCCGGCCCAACTAGACCCCGCCGGCGACCCCTCCGCATGGGGCAAACGAGCGGCCGCCCTCCCGGGCGGCAAGCCGGGTGGTACCGCGGGCGCCCCCCGTCCCGGCGGCGAGGACGCAGCCGACCGAGGACGCCATGGCCGACCACAAGGTATTCCGCCCCATCTCCCCCGAAGTCTCCTTCCCCGCGCTGGAGGCCGGCATCCTCCGCCTCTGGGACGAGATCGACGCCTTCGGCACCTCGGTCGAGATGCGCCCGCCGGAGTCGGAGTTCACCTTCTACGACGGCCCGCCCTTCCCCACCGGCAGCCCGCACTACGGGACGCTCCTCGCCGGGTTGCTGAAGGACGTGGTCCCCCGCTACTGGACGATGCGCGGGCACCGCGTGGTGCGCCGCTTCGGCTGGGACACCCACGGCCTCCCCATCGAGATGGAAGTCCAGCAGCAACTGGGCCTGTCGGGGCCGGCCGATATCGAGGCCTTCGGGGTCGAACGCTTCAATGAGGCGGCGCGTGCCCTGGTGGCGGCCAACACCGGCCCGTGGCAGGCCTACACCCGGCGCATCGGCCGCTGGGTCGACTTCGAGCACGACTACAAGACCCTCGACCTCGGCTTCATGGAGTCGGTCTGGTGGGTGTTCCGGAGCCTGTGGGATCGGGGGCTCATCTACCGCGCCTTCAAGGTCCTTCCCTACTCCTACGGCGCCGCCACGCCCCTCTCCAACTTCGAGGCCAACATGGACTACCGCGACGTCGAAGACCCGTCGCTGACGGTGCGCCTCGAGGTAACCGCCGGCCGGGGCCCGGTGCAGGCCGGAGACCACCTCCTGGTGTGGACCACCACCCCATGGACTCTGCCGGCCAACCTGGCGGTGGCCGTCGGCGCCGACCTCGATTACGTGCGCATCGACGCTCCCCTGGGCGGCCACGAGGGTCGCTACTGGATCGCCGCCGGCCTCGCCGCCTCCTACTGGCCCGACCACGCCGTCCATCCCGCCGCCGCCGGGCGCGGCGCCGAGATGGTGGGAGCCGCCTACCGCCCGCCGTTCGACCACTTCGTCGAGGAGCAGGAACGCGGGGCTTTCGTGGTGATCGCGGCCGACGAAGTCAGCACCGCCGAAGGGACCGGCCTGGTCCACATGGCCCCGGCCTACGGCGAAGCCGACTTCCTCGCCCTGCAGCAGGCCGGGATCACCGCGCTGGTCGACCCGGTGGATGCCGAGGCCCGCTTCACCGCCGCCGTGCCCGAAGTGCAGGGGATGAACGTCAAGGACGCCGACCCCGTCCTGCTGCGCCTCCTGGGTGAGCGGGGAGCTCTGGTCCAGAGCGGGCGCATCGTCCACTCCTACCCCTACTGCTGGCGCACCGGCACCCCCCTCATCTACAAGGCCATCCCCACCTGGTTCGTGCGGGTGGAAGCGCTGCGCGACCGCATGGTGGAGTTGAACCGGGAGATCCACTGGGTTCCCGCGTTCGTCGGCGAGCGCCGCTTCGGCAACTGGCTGGCGCAGGCGCGCGACTGGGCGATCAGCCGCAACCGCTACTGGGGGTCGTGCCTCCCGGTCTGGGAGTGCCCCTCCTGCCGCCATCAGGTCTGCGTGGGGTCCATCGAGGATCTGTTCCAACTCTCCGGCGTCCGCCTCACCGACCTGCACAAGCACGTGGTGGACGGGGTGACGTTCCCCTGCCCGGAGTGCGGGGCGACCATGGCCCGGGTGCCCGAAGTGCTCGACGTGTGGTTCGAGTCGGGGGCGATGCCCTACGCCCAGCACCACTACCCCTTCGAGGACCCCGACGGCTTCGCCCGCCGCTTCCCCGCCGACTACATCGCCGAGGGCCTGGACCAGACCCGCGGCTGGTTCTACACCCTGCTGGTGCTCTCCACCGCCCTGTTCGACCGGGCGCCTTTCCGCAACTGCGTGGTCAACGGCCTCATCCTCTCCGAGGACGGCCGCAAGATGTCCAAGAGCCTCAAGAACTACCCCGACCCCTTCGCCCTCATGGAGAGCATGGGGGCCGACGCCCTGCGCGCCTACCTCATCAACTCCCCGGTGGTGCGCGCCGAACCGCTGCGCTTCTCCGAGGAGGGGGTGCGCGAGGTGGTGCGCAGCGTGATGCTCCCCCTGTGGAACGCTTTCTCCTTCTTCACCACCTACGCCGCCGCCGACGGGATAGACGCCACCGACCTGGCCGCCGCCCCGCCGCCGGCCGATCGCCCCGAGATCGACCGCTGGGTCCTCTCGGTGCTGCAGAGCCTCGTCGCCCGGGTGAACGGGAAGATGGAGGGCTACTTCCTCTACGACGTGGTCCCGCCCATGATCGACTTCGTCGACGATCTCACCAACTGGTACATCCGCCGTTCGCGGCGGCGCTTCTGGCGCCAGCGCCATGCCGGGGGCGCCTCTGTGGCGGCCGACACCCTGGCCGCCTTCGCCACCCTCTACGAGGTCCTGGTGGCTTTCGCCAAGGTCATGGCGCCGGTGCTTCCCTTCGTGACCGAGGCCCTGTACCAGGAACTGGTGGTCGCCCGGGCCCCGGCCGACTCCCCGGTGCCGCGCAGCGTGCATCACTGCGACTATCCGGAAGCCGACCCCGCCCTGATCGACCCCGCCTTGGAGGCCGACATGGCCGTGGTGCGGGAGGTGGTGAGCCTCGGCCGGGGCCTGCGCCGGGCCCAGGGGCTGCGGGTGCGCCAGCCCTTGCCGTCGCTCACAGTGGTCAGCCACGACGCGGCGGTCCGGGCCGCCGTCGCCGCCCACACCGAACTAATCGCCGAGGAGCTGAACGTCAAGGCAGTGGCCGGCAGCGACGACGAGCGGGCCCACGCCCGCCTCAGCGCCAAGCCCAACTACCGGCGGCTCGGCCCCCGCCTCGGGCCGCGCATGAAGGGGGTGGCCGCCGCCATCGAGGCCCTCGATGAGGACGCCCTGGCCGGCCTGCTCTCCGGATCCCGGGTGCGCCTCGCCGGAGAGGAGATCGTCCTCGAGGACGTGGTGGTCGGCCGAGCGCCGCTCCCCGGGGTGGTGGTGGCCGCCGCGGCGCGCCTGGCGGTCGCCCTCGACACCACGCTGACTCCCGCACTGGTTCGGGAGGGATTGGCGCGGGAGGTCGTGAAGGCGGTGCAGGCGCGCCGACGCGCCGCCGGCCTGCACGTCTCCGATCGCATCACCCTCACGTGGGCCACCGACTCGGCGGAAGTGGCCGACGCGCTCGAGACGCACAGCACCTGGGTGGCCGGCGAGGTGCTGGCCCTCGACCTGCGACGGGGAGAGCCGGGGCCGGGCGAACCGCTGGAGGTCGACGGCCACACCGTCCGGATCGAAGTCACCCGGGCGGCGGGGCCGGGCGGGACCTCAGCAGAGGACCTGGGCCACCAGGTTGAGCACCAGGATAAGGACGAGGGGCGATAGGTCGAGCGCCACCGAACCCAGGCGCACCGGCGGGAGCAGCGCCCGCAGAGGAGCAAGCACCGGTTGGGTGACCAGGCGCAGGCCCCGCCGCAGGCGGCCCACCGGGTGCTCATCACCCACCGGAACCCATTCGACCACGACTCGGGCGAAGACCACCAGGGCATAGGCCCGCAGCGCCAGGCACAGGAAACGCACCGGCTAGCTGCCCTCGGACTCCTGGTAGTAGCCCAGGCTCTGCAGGCGGCGGCGCTCGTCGCGGCCGACGTTGACGTTGGCCGGGGTCACCAGGATCACCCCCTGCCCGATCTTGCGCATCGAGCCGCCGAGGGCGTAGGTGAGCCCGCTGGCGAAGTCCACCAGGCGGCGCACCATGGCCGGCTCCACCTTGCGCAGGTCGAGCACCACCGGCGAGTTGGCCCGGATGTGATCGGCCAGCAACTGGGCGTCGGCGTAAGACCGGGCGGTGATCACCTGGGTTTCGAGGTCCTGGTCGGTCACGGTGCGCACCCCGCTGTACTCGGTCACTTCGCCGATGACCCCGGCTTCGGCCAGGGCCCCCTCCGCGCTCGGCCGCCGCCGCGGGGCCATGGGCGGCTCGACGCGACGGAACGAGTGCGCGGGGCGCGCCGCCGGCGGCTCGACCCGCCGGGCCCCGCCGCCCTCTCGGTACGGCGGCGCCTCGCCCGGCCCGACCTGACCGACCGACGGTCCGGGACGCTGGCCCGGCGCGCCGTAGCCGCCGCCGGCGGCAGACGGCAGGGCCCTGCCCCCTCCGTCCCCGGGCTCCTCCTCATCCACGAGCCCCAGGTAGAAGAGCGCCTTCTGCCAGACCTTGGCCATCGGCTCACCCCCGCCTTCCGTCGTCTTGGAACGGACCAAAGATAGCCCGTCCCACCCGCAACAGGGTGGCGCCTTCCTCCACTGCCACCTCGAAGTCGTCGCTCATCCCCATGGACAGACCGCTGAGGCCCGGCCACCGCGTCGCGAGCGAGCGCCGCAGATCGGCCAGCGCCCTGAAGTGAGGACGCGCCTCTTCGGGATCGGCCGCGGCCGGAGGGATGGTCATCAGGCCCGGCACCTCGATGCCCAGGTGCACCGCGGCCGCCAGCAGGGCTTCGACCTCTGCCGGAGCCACTCCTGCCTTCTGCCCTTCCCCGGAGACGTTCACCTGTACCAAGGCCGGCGGCGGCAAGCCCGGGCCTTTAGCCCAGTAGCCCGCCAGATCCGTCCGGTCGAGGGAGTGCAGCAGCGCCGCCACCGGCCGCACCAGCCGCACCTTGTTGCCCTGCAGGCGTCCAATGAAGTGCCAGCGGGCGTCGGCCGGCAGCTCACCCCACCGCGCCGCCAGGGAGTCGGCCCGGTTCTCGCCGAAGTCGCGCTGCCCGGCGGCGTAAGCGGCGCGCACCAGGTCCGCCGGCACGCCCTTGGTGACCGCCACCAGGGTGATCCGGGCCTCATCGCGCCCCGCCCGGGCCGCGGCGGAGGCGATGCGCTCCCGCACCTCGTCCAGCCTCAGGGGACCCATGCCACCGCCACCTGTCGCTCCCGGGTGCCATCCCGGCGGTAAGAGTGGAAACCCAGGCCGCACGAGGTGCACTCCCCGGCCTGCCACACCTGCAGGCCGTCGAGTTCGGCCGCGACGGCGGCGGCGAGATCCACCGACTCGGCCCCCAGCCGCGCCACCGAGCGGAACCCGGGCAGCCGCGCCAGCACCTCCGGGCCCACCGCGTAGCAGCATGGGCCGATCCCCGGCCCGATGGCCGCCCGCTCCGGCGCCACCCCGGCTCGCTCCATGGCCCGGCGCAGGGCGCCGACCACGCCGGCGACGGCTCCCCGCCATCCCACATGGGCCAGGCCGGCGGCGCCGGGCGCCTCGAGGACCACCGGCAGGCAGTCGGCGGTGCCGATGGCCAGGGGCAGCCCCGGGCGGGTGGTGAAGATGGCGTCCCCATCGCCGGCCGGACCCGGAGCCTCCACCCGCCGCACCCGGCGGCCGTGCACCTGATGCAGGTAGGCCCACTCGGCGGCGATCCCCAGGGCGGCGGAGAAGCGGGCCCGGACGCCCGGATCCCGACGGCCGTCACCGTCGGCGGCCGTGCCGAATGCTGCCCCGGCGAACCCGGGAGGGCAGATCATCCCTTCAGGAAGTCGGGGATGTCGATGTCGTCGAGGCCGCCCTCGGCATCACCCTCGCCGGGCTCGGTGCCTTTCGGGACCGGCGGACGCGGGCCCCGTGGGCCGGGGGCCGTCCCCGGGCGCAGCGCCGGCCGGCTCCGATCGAGGTCGAACCCGGCGGCGATCACCGTGACCCGCATCTCGTCGCCCAGGGAGTCGTCGACGACCGCCCCGAAGATCACGTTGGCGTCGGGGTCGCAGTGCTCCGAGATGGCGATGGCCGCGGTGTTCACCTCGTGCAGGCTCAGGCTGGAGGGGCCGGCGATGGAGAGCAGCACCCCGCGCGCCCCCTCCATGGAGGTCTCCAGCATGGGGCTGGCCATGGCTTTGCGCGCCGCCTGCTGAGCCCGGTTCTCCCCGGTGCCGCGGCCGATGCCCATGACGGCCGACCCGGCGTCCTTCATGATCGCCCTCACGTCGGCGAAGTCCACGTTGATCAGGCCCGGCGTGGTGATCAGGTCGGTGATGCCGCCCACCCCGTGGAGCAGCACCTCGTCGGCCATGCGGAAGGCTTCGACCATGGGCAGTTCGGCGTCGGCGTACTCCAGCAGCCGCTGGTTGGGGATGATGATGAGGGTGTCCACCGCCGCCTTCAAGGCCTGGATGCCCTGTTCCGCTTGCACCGAGCGACGCCGGCCTTCGAAGCCGAAGGGCCGGGTCACCACCGCCACCGTCAGCGCTCCGACGCTTCGGGCCACCTCGGCCACCACCGGCGCTGCCCCGGTGCCGGTGCCGCCCCCCTCGCCGGCGGTGACGAAGACCATGTCGGCGCCGCGCATGGCCTCCTCGATCTCGTTGCGATGCTCTTCGGCGGCGCCCCGCCCCACTTCGGGATCGGCGCCCGCCCCGAGGCCCCGGGTCAGGCTGCGCCCGATGTCGAGCTTGATGTCGGCATCGGACATGAGCAGGGCCTGGGCGTCGGTGTTGACCGCCACGAACTCCACCCCGCGCAGCCCGGCCTCGATCATCCGGTTGATGGCGTTGACCCCGGCCCCGCCCACGCCGACCACCTTGATGACCGCCAGGTACGCTTGCATGCCGTGGGGATCCGGCATCGCCATGCGGGCACTCTCGCCTTGCTTGGGCGGCGGCCGACGCTCCATCACACATCCTCCCTGAACCTGCTGTGAAAGGTTAGCCCGACTCGTGCCGCTCCGGTCATCCCCGACCTAACCCTCCACCACAGGTTGATCTTCCTCCTCGACGCCCGCTCCTGGAAGGAACACTGCCGGCCGGGTCGGAGCCACCAGGTCGATCTGTGCCCCCACCGCGAGACCCTCCGCCAGCAGCGCCTCGAACACCCTCCCCTTGTCGGCCAGATCGACGGGGGGCCCCAGCCGAGCGCGGAAACCCTCGGCCGCGATCCACAACTCCCCTCCCTCCGAAGTCACCCGACTGCGGGCGGCCAGGCCGGGGCTCAGGGCCAGGGCCAGATCCACCAGTTCCCGCCATTCGGGCGGCGTCAACTCCTCCCCCGGCGCGGCAGCAGGGTACGGCACCTGCACCTGCAGCAGCCCTGCTCCGGGCTCCGCAGCCGCCTCCACCACCACGCCCCGGCGGGCCACCAGGAGCCAGCCCTCGCCCGACGCCGCCCACAACGCCGGCCGGTGCTCCAGCACCTCGACCACCAGACGGCCGGGGAACACCCGCTGCACCCGGACCTCCGCCACCCAGGGGTCGGCCCGCACCGCCGCTTCGATCTGTCCCGGCCGCAGCCAGATCATGAAGGCTCCCGGCCCGATCCCCGCGCGCTCCAGGCGTCCCGCCACATCGGCCTGCTCGGCCCCTGCCACCTCGATGTCCCGCAGCTTGAGCCATGGGGAGTGCAGCGCCGCCGCCGCCGCGCCCGCCAGGAGCAGCCCGGTCAGGCCCAGGGTCCACCCCCAATGCAGCCGGGCCCTCCCGCCCCCGGCGCCGGAGGGGTAGCTCACTCCGGCCCTTCGAACGGCCCCGCGAATCGCACCTCGGGCTCGAGGACGATGCCGGTTCGCTCGGCCACCCGCCGGCGCACCTCGGCCACCAGGTCGTACAAGTCCTGGGCCGAGGCGCCGGCTTCGGCCACGAAGAAGTTGGCGTGCTTGGGGGAGACCGCCACTCTCCCCACCCGCAATCCCTTGAGGCCGGCGGAGTCGATGATGCGCCCGGCGGCGTCCCCCGGCGGGTTCTTGAACACGCTGCCCGCGTTCAGGGCTCCCCCCGGCTGGGTGCGGCGCCGCCAGCGGACGATCTCCCGCATCATGGCCTCTCCCTCGCGCCGAGGCCGGGCCACCGTGCGCAGGGTGGCGGCCACCACGACGTCGGTGTCTGCCAGGTTGCTGTGCCGGTACGAGAGGCCCAGAGCCGCCGCCGGCCGCTCCCCCACCGAGCCCGTGCGCAGATCGACCACCCGTGCCGACACCAGCCAGGCCGCGGTGTCGCTGCCGTGCCCCCCGGAGGTCATCCGTACCGCCCCCCCCACCGCCCCCGGTATGCCCACCATGAACTCCAGGCCGCCCCTTCCGGCGGCGGCGCACCGCCGGGCGACCACCGGTTGAGCGGCGGCCGCCCCGGCGGCGATCAGCCCGTCGCCCGCCACCGCCACCCCGCCCATCCCCTCACCCGGCCGGACCACCAGCCCGGGGAACCCCCGGGGCGACACCACCAGGTTGCTGCCCCGGCCCAGGACCAGCACCGGGACGGGCTCGGCGGCCAGGCCGGCGGCGACGGTCAGCAACTCCTCCTCGTGGTGCACCTCCAGGTAGTACCGGGCGGGCCCCCCGAACCGGTACGTGGTCAGCGGGGCCAGGGGCACATCTCGCGCCAGCATCCCGGCGGCGGCCAGGTCGGCCAGCGCGCTCACCCCGCCGCTCCCCAGATCGCGGTCAGCTCGTCGGCCACCAGGGTGATATCCCCCGCCCCCATCAGCAGGATCAGGTCCCCCGGCCGGGCCTCGTCCGCCACCGCCCGGGCCAGTTCGCTGCGCCGCGCGGCGTAGGTAACCCCCGCTCCGGCAGCCCGCGCCGCGTCGGCCACCAGACGACCGCTCACCCCGGGCACCGGCGCCTCCCCGGCGGCATAGACATCGGTGACGACCACCCGGTCCGCCCCCGCCAACGCCGCGCCGAAGCGCGCTGCGTGCTCGGCCGTCCGGCTGAAGCGGTGGGGCTGGAACACCGCCACCACCCGGGCCGGCTCCCCCAGCCGCGCCGCGGCGATGGTGGCCGCCACTTCGGTCGGGTGGTGGGCGTAGTCGTCGACGACGGTGATGCCGCCGAGACGGGCCTTAACCTCGAAGCGCCGCCTCACCCCGCCGAATGACGCCAGGCCCCCGGCCGCGCCGGCCACGTCGTAGCCCAGTTCCCCGAGCAGGGCGAGCGCCCCGGCGGCGTTCCGGGCGATGTGGAGACCCGGACGGGGGACGGCCACCTCCACCGCCCGGCGGCCGTGGCGCAGGGTGAAGGAGATCCCGGCGGGCTGCGCCGCCACCTCGGTGATGCGCCAGGAAGCCTCCGGGTCGACCCCGTAGCCGACCAGTCCCGGCACTCGTTCCGCCAGGCGCCGCGCGCCGGGGTCGTCGAGACAGGCAACTACCGGGCCGGCCACCCGCCCCGCCACCTCGGCGAAGGCCTCCTCTACCGCCTGCGGCGTCTGGTAGTAGTCGAGATGATCGGCCTCCACGTTGGTCACCGCCAGAGCCGCCAGGTGGACATCGAGAAAGGTGCCGAAGGCCTCGTCGGCCTCCAGCACGAACAACCTGGGCTCGCCGCGGTGCGCGTTGGTGTTCAGGTCCACCAGGTGCCCTCCGATCATGAAAGAGGGATCCCGGCCCAGTGCCCGCAGCGCCGCCACCACCATGGCGCTGCCCGTGGTCTTGCCGTGCGTCCCCGCCACCCCGAGCGCCGGGGCCCGGCGAGTCAGGGCTTCCAGCAGTCGCGGCCGCGACCACACCTCGATGCCGGCGGCACGCGCTGCGCTGAGCTCCGGATCGCGCTCCGGGACCGCCGACGAAGCCACGACCAGATCCCAGCCGTCGGCCCGGGCAGGCCGATGCCCCACCCACACCTCCACCCCCAGGCCCTCCAGATCCCCGAGCGCCCGGCTGGGCTTGAGGTCCGATCCACTGACGGCGTGCCCCTCCTGGGCCAGCAGCTTGGCGAGGCCGCTCATGCCGATGCCGCCCGCTCCCACCAGATGGATCCGCCGCCGCGACGCCAGGTCACTCACCCACGGCCTCCAAGAGCCGAACCGCGATCTCCTCGGCGGCACCGGGCCGGGCTCTCGTCCGCGCCCGGCGAGCCATCTCGGCGCGCGCCGCCTCGTCCCCGAGCAGCGCCCCCACCACCCCCGGCAGGCCGGCCGCCCCGGCCTGCGGCACCAGGCGCGCTCCTCCTGCCTCCTCGAGGACGGCGGCGTTGTGCCGCTGGCCCACCCGGTCGAGCGGCACCACCACGGCCGGCGTCCCGGTCGCCGCCAGCTCAGAGATGGTCATGGCGCCGCCCCGGCACAGCACCAGGTCGCAAGCGGCATAGAAGTACTGCATCTGCTCCTCGAACGGCAGGCAACGCCACGGTAACGCGGCCGCCGCCGCCTGCGGGCCGAACACCTCCGCCTCCGCTCCCGCCAGGTGCACCACCGCCAGCGGCTCTCCCGCCCAGGCGCCGACGATGCCGGCTACCGCCTCGTTGAGCACCCGGGCTCCCAGGCTCCCGCCCAGGACGCCGAGGACGGTGGCCCCCTCGGGGAGGTGATAACGGCGCCGCGCCGCCGCGGCCAGGCCGGCTCGATCGAAGGCGTCCAGCGCGGGCGGCAGCGGGTTCCCCGTCAGGAGGCTCCGGGGCAGTCGCTCCGCCGGGCCGGGCAAGCCCAGGAAGACCCGTTGCGCCCGGCGCGCGGTGAGGCGCACCGCCAGGCCGGGCACCGCATTCTGTTCCTGCAGGAAGAGGGGGAGGCTCAGGCGACGCGCCGCCCGCGCCGCCGGCACGCTGACATACCCGCCCATCGCCAGCACCGCCCGGACCCGGTGCCGTTCTAGAGCCTCCGCCATGGCCCGCGTGCTGCGGTGCAGCATCAGGGGGATCGCCAGGTTCCGCGGGGAGAGGCTGCGCCGCAGCCCGGCCAGTTGAAAGGCCTCAAAGGGAAAGCCGGCCGCGGGGACGGCTCGCGCCTCCAGGCGGTGGCCCCCGAGGAAGACCACCTCGGCAGGGTCCAGCCCGCGCTGCACCAGAGCGCGGGCCACGGCCAGGGCCGGGAAGACGTGCCCGCCCGTCCCCGCGGCCGCGATGGCGATCATCCCGCCGCCTCCGGATCCGGGGCCTTTCGGGCGATCCCGACCAGGAGGCCGACCCCAATCATCTCGGTGAGCAGGGCGCTTCCGCCGTAGGAGACGAAGGGGAGCGGCACCCCGGTGATGGGGAGGACCCCGGTGACCCCTCCGATGTTGACCAGTGCCTGCACCGCCAGCCAGGTGGTGATCCCGATGGCCACCAGGCGCCCGAACCGATCCCGGCAGCGCAGCGCCACCAGCATCCCGGCGGTGGTGAGCACCGCGAAGAGGAGCACCACCGCCAGCGACCCGGCCAGGCCGGTCTCCTCCCCCACTATGGAGAAGATGAAGTCGGTGTGGGCATTGGGCAGGAAGGACCAGCGGGCCCGGCTCGCCCCCAGCCCCACCCCGAACAACCCCCCGGTCCCGAGGGCCACCAGCGATTGCATGGCCTGATACCCGGTGTCGAGCGGGTCGGCGCCCACATTCAGGAACGAGGTGACCCGCTCCCACCGGTAGGGAGAGAGCATCGCGGCGGCCACCGCCGCGGCCGCCCCTATAGCGCCCCCGCCCAGCACGAAGGCGAGCGGAGCAGCCGAAGCCACCAGCACGGCAAAGCCGCCGGCGGCGATGAGCAGCGTGGTGCCCAGGTCGGGCTGCACCACCACCAGCCCTCCCACCAACCCGACGGACAGGGCGACCGGCCAGAGGAAGTCCCGGAAGCGGTGCATGGAGTCCTCCTTGCGGCTCACCAGCGTGGCCAGGAAGAGGACCGTTGCCGGCTTGGCGAACTCGGATGGCTGCAGCACCAGGGGGCCCAGCGACAGCCAGCGCTCCGCTCCCCCCCGCCGCAGGCCGACCAACTGCACCGCCACCAGGAGCACCACCGTTCCCACGAAGAGAGGGAAAGCCAGCCGGCGCCACCAACGCAGCGGGAGGGCCGCCGCCAGCGCCAGGGCGACCACCCCGCCCCCCAGCCACACCAGCTGCCGTCGGAAGTAGAACAGGGAGTCCTGGCGATCCTGCAGGGCCGGTACCGACGAGGCCGAGAGAATGGCGCCGAGGCCGACGACGGCCAGGAGCCCCACCGGTATGAGCAGCGCCACCGTGAGGCGCCAGGAGCGGCGGGATGCCTCCTCCGCCCTCCGCCAGGCGGCTCGGTCGCCGGCGACGCTCAGCGCCACGCCGGAGTCCATCATCCCTCCTTCAAGCGCCGCACCGCGGCGGCAAAGGCGTCGCCGCGGTGGGCATAGGAGTGGAACATGTCGAACGAGGCGCAGCCGGGGGCCAGCAGGACGGTGTCGCCGGACTGCGCCAGGCGGTCGGCCAGGGCCACCGCCTCCTCCATGCCGGCGGCGACGGTGCCGGCGGCGGCCGCCTCCACCATCTCCGGGCCGGCCTCGCCGATGCCGATCACGTGACGCAGGCCGGGCTCGGCGCTGATGGCGGCCACGTCCAGGGCCTTGTTGCGCCCCCCGGCGATCAGGATCACCGGGGCATGGGCCCGGATGGCCGCCACCGCGGCATGCGGGTTGGTCGCCTTCGAGTCGTCCACCCAGGCCACGCCCGCCCAGCGTCCCACCAGTTCCCGTCGATGACGCGGCGCCTCGAAGGCGTGCAGGGCGGCCTCGATCCCCGCCGCGTCGGCACCGACTTCCCGGGCCGCCGTGCCGGCAGCGGCGGCGTCCACCAGGAAGATGGGGTCGGCGGCGTGGTCCACCGGCACCGCCACCGAGACGTCGCCCACCCAGAGCCGCCCGCCCTCGGGCCCGGACCCGCCGGCCGGCCGACGCTGCCCGCTCACCGGGCAGAGTCGCGCCCGGGCACCGGTCACCGCCCGCTGCGCCCCGGCGTCGTCGACGTCGAACACCAGAAGGTCGTCGGGACCCTGGCGGCGGTGGAGGCGCGCCTTGGCCGCCAGGTAGGAGTCGAAGTCGCCGTGCCAGTCGAGGTGGTCCGGAGCCACGTTCAGGAGCACCGCCGCCCGGGGGTGGAAGGCCTCGGTGAAGCGCAACTGGAACGAGGAGGCCTCCACCACCAGGACCTCCCAGTCGCCGCCCACCGCATCGGCCAGAGGCACCCCAATGTTGCCCACGGCGGCCGCCCGGCGGCCCGACGCCTGCAGCATGGTCACCGCCATTCGGGTGATGGTGGTCTTCCCGTTGGTGGCGGTGACCGCCAGCAGGGGGACTCTCAGGTGGCGAGCGGCGAGTTCGAGTTCTCCCCACACGGTGAGGCCGGCCGCCAGGGCGTCGCGGAGCGGGCGAGCGTGCTCCGGGATGCCGGGACTGGTGACCACCAGGTCGACCCCCTCCAGGAGCGCGGCATCCCAGGCCCCCCCGTGAGTGCGGCGGCCGTCGCCGAGGCCCTCGAGGGCCGCCGGGTCGGCGTCGTAGACGGCCACGCGGTGTCCCTCCGCCTCGAGCAGCCTCAGGGCCGCCCGGCCGCTCACCGCCGCCCCCAGCAACAGCACCTTCATCCCACCCCTCCCGACGTGATGAAGTCCCCGTAGAAGATGCCCAGGGCCAGCGCCACCCCCAGCCCGGCGAGGATCCAGAAGCGCACGATGACCGTCGACTCCGGCCATCCCAGGAGCTCGAAGTGGTGATGGAGCGGGGCCATCTTGAAGACCCGGCGCCCGAAGAGGTGGAAGGAGACTATCTGGATCACCACCGAAGCGCCCTCCAGCACGAAGACCCCGCCGAGGATGACCAGGAGGAGGTCGGTGCTGGTGAGCAGGGCCAGGGCGGCCATGGCGCCTCCCAGCGCCTGTGAGCCGGTATCGCCCATGAAGATGCGGGCCGGGGCGGTGTTCCACCAGAGGAAGCCCAGGGTGGCCGCGGTGAGCGCCGCGGCCAGTATCGCCAGGTCCAGGGTCCCGCCCACCCCGTAGAACTCCGGGTGACGGAACTGCCAGAAGGCGATGATGGTGAAGGCGCCGAAGACCAGCGCCGAGGACCCGGACGCCAGGCCGTCGAGGCCGTCGGTGAAGTTGACCGCATTCGAGGTGCCGATGATCAGCAGCAGCACCCAGACCACGTAGAACCAGCCCAGTTCGATGCCGAAGGGGCGGGTGAAGGCGAGTTGGGTGCTCACGTCCCAACTGAGCGCCCCCCAGGCGAAGAGCCCGGCGACCACTCCCTGACCGAGCAACTTCCAGGTCTTGCGCAGGCCAAGGTTGCGCGCCCGGCGCACCTTGGACAGGTCGTCGGCGAGGCCGATGAGCCCCAGGCCGACGAAGGCCAGGAGCACCAGCAGGCCGGGAGTGTGGAACTGCTTCAGAGCGAACTGCCAGGCGCCTTCATCGTTGCGCGCGTCCACGTGCCCGGCGAACCACCCCGCCACCACCGCCAGCAGGATCACCAGTCCGCCCATGGTGGGCGTCCCCCCCTTGTGCTGGTGCCCCACCACCTCCTCGCGGATGTGCTGGCCGAGCCGCCGCGCCCTGAAGAAGCGCACGGCCACCGGCGTCAGAACGATGGTGATGCCGAAGGCCACGATGGCGGCGAGGAGCATGGCGATCATCTCGCCGCCTCCTCACGGGCCACCTGCCGATCGTCGAAGGGCAGGACCCGGTCGGCGAACTGCTGGCCGGTCTCGTGCCCCTTGCCCAGGATGAGCACCACATCCCCGGGTCCGGCGACGCGCAGGGCCCGGCGGATGGCCACGCGGCGGTCGACCTCGGTCCGCACCTCGGCCCCCCTCCCGGCCGTGCCCGCCAGCACCTCCGCGATGATGGTCTCCGGGTCCTCCGACCGCGGGTTGTCCGAGGTGATGAAGGCGAGGTCGGCGGCGGCGGCGGCGGCGCCCATGAGGGGCCGCTTCGCCCGGTCGCGGTCGCCTCCGGCGCCCACCACGGCGATGATCCGGCCTCCCCCCGCCAGCCGGCGGGCGGCGGCGATCACCGCTTCCACCCCGTCCGGAGTATGGGCGTAGTCGACCACCACAGTGCAATCCCTCCCGGTTTCCACGAGCTCGAAACGGCCCGAGACGCCGGCCACCTCCCCCATGCCGGCGGCGATGCTATCGGCCCCGATGCCCAAGGCCGCCGCGATGCCGGCCGCTACCAGGGCATTGGCCAGGTTGAACTCGCCCGCCAGGCGGAGGCGCACCGGCGTCGGGGCGCCCCACCCCACCAGCAGGAAGGAGGAGCCGGAGAGGCGGAGGTCGACCTCGGCTGCCGTGATCTCCGCCGGGGATTGCCGTCCCACCCGGATCACCGGCAGACGGGCCTCCCGTGCCAGGCGGGCTCCCCAGGGGTCGTCGACCCAGATCACGGCGCGCCGGGCCAGCTCCGGCACGAACAGCGACGCCTTGGCCCGGAAGTAGTCCTCCATGTCCCGGTGGAAGTCCAGGTGGTCGCGCCCCAGGTTGGTGAAGGCGGCCACCGCGAAACGGGAGGCGGCCACTCTCCCCAGAGTGAGAGCGTGGGACGACACCTCCACCGCGGCCACCCCGACCCCCGCGGCCACCATGCGGGCCAGCAGGCGCTGGAAGTCGCTCGCCTCGGGGGTGGTGCGGGGCACCGGCACCTCAGCCTCACCGATCCGGGCGCCCACGGTGCCCACCCGACCCGGCATGAGGCCGGCGGCGGCCACGATCGACTCGACCAGGTGACACACCGTCGTCTTGCCGTTGGTGCCCGTCACCCCGACCAGGCGCATCCGGTGGGATGGATCCCCGTGCACCTGCGACGCCAGGGGGCCGAGCGCGGCGCGGGTGTCGGACACGACCAGCGCCGGGCCGCCGTCGCCGGGATCCGCCTCCACGCACACCGCCGGCGACCCGGCAGCGCGCGCCGCCGCCACGAAGCGGTGCCCGTCCACGCTGAAGCCTCGCACCGCCACGAAGAGCACTCCCGGACCGGCAGCACGCGAGTCGTGAGTGACGTCGCTCACGAGGACGTTGGGGTCGCCCACCACGCCGCCGCCCACCAGGTCGGCCAGCGTGCCCAGGCGCACCGGGTCAGGGGGCATCGGGAGGCACTCCCAGCTGATGCAGGGCGGCCAGCGCCACCGCGGCGAAGACCGGTGCCGCCCCCTTTCCTCCACTGGCGTCCTCCCGCGGCGAGTCGAGCACCACCGCCACCACCACTCGGGGGTCGTCGATCGGAGCCATCCCGATGAAGGAAGCCACCACATCTTCTTCGCTGTACTCCCCCGACTCGCTCAGGTACTTCCTGGTGGTGCCGGTCTTGCCGCCCACCCGGTAGCCCTCCACCGCGGCCCGGGCCCCGGTGCCCTCGTCCACCACCGCCGCCAGCATCAACCGGATCTGCCGGGCCGTCTCTGCCGACACCACCCTCTTCTGCGGGGGTGCGGTGGGGGCCCGCCCCCCCATGCCGTCCACGACCTCGGCCACCAGGTGCGGCCGCACCCACACGCCGTCGTTGGCGATGACGGAGTAGGCCACCGCCATCTGGAGGGCGGTGACGGAGACGTGGTAGCCGATGGAGGTTCCGGCGACGCAAGTGGTCACGCACCAATCCTCCGGAGGCCGCAGGACGCCGGGGGCCTCGCCGGGGAAGTCGATCCGCGTCTGCCTGCCCTGCCCGAAAGCCACCATGTACTCGTGGAGTCGTTGCGCTCCCAGCATCTCACCAAGCAGGATGGTGCCCAGATTCGAGGACTGCGCCACGATCTCGGTGACGGTGAGCCGATCGGTGTGCTCGGTGAAGTCTTCGAACACGGTGTCGAGGATCTGCAGTCGCTGCGGGATTTCGAGGACCGTGCCGGGGGTGACGAGGCCGGCCTCCAGCGCCGCAGCCACGGTGATGAGCTTCTGGGTGGATCCGGGCTCGAAGAGGTCGGTCACCGCCCGGTTGCGCACTTGCTCCGGGAGCAGCGAGGACCGGTCCGCCGGGTCGAAGCCGGGAAGGTTGGCCATAGCCAGCACCGCTCCGGTTCGCGGGTCGAGCACCACGACCGACCCGGCGCGGGCGCCGGTGCGCTCGAGGCCGGAGCGCAGCGCGCCGACGGCGGCGAACTGGATGGAGGTGCGCAGCGTCAGGACCAGGTCGCTCCCCGGCTCCGCCGGGATCACCGAGAACTCGCCCTGGGGGATGGTCCGGCCCCAAGGGTCTCGTTCCACCTCCAGCCGGCCCGGGGTGCCGGCCAGGGCCGCGTCGTAGTACAGCTCCAGCCCCTCCAGCCCGGCGTTGCTGTCGGGTTGCACGAAGCCGACGACCTGACCCGTCAGCCACCCCGCCGGGTAGACCCGCCTCGGCTCGTCGAGGGTGTAGATCCCGGGCAGAGCCGCCGCCCGCACCCGGGCCCCATCGGCCGGGTCCATCTGGCGAGCCACATACACGAAAGTGCCCTCCGAGGTGAGCAACTCCTCGATCCGCGCCGGCTCCTGCCCGGTGAGAGAAGCCAGGTAGCGCGCCTCCACCTGCGGGTCGGTCACCTCGCGCGGGTTGGCGTAGACGGTCACCGAGTCCACGGTGAGCGCCAGTTCCCGACCCTCCCCGTCGAAGATGGTGCCCCGGGCCGCGGCCAGGATCTCGCGGTGCAGCCGCTGCTCTCTCCCGCGGGCGGCGTACTCCTCGGCCCGGGTGCCCTGCACTACCACCAGCCGGTAGCCCACTCCTCCCCAGGCCAGGATGAGGGCCACCCCGACCATCACCAGACGGGCATTCAGCCCTCGCGGCCGCCGGCCGTTGACGGCGGAAGGAGGACGCACCTCACTCTCCCTCCCGCCGCGGCGATGTCATGGCTGCGCACCCAGCAGCGCCTTGAGGTCGGCCCAGCGGTCCTCCGCCCCGCGGCCGGACACCCCCACGCCTGGAACCTCAATGGTCTCCACCGCCGCCGGGTAGGCCAGTCCCATCTCCCGGGCCTGCGCCACGATGCGCTCCGGAGCCTGCAGTTCGGCCACCGTGAGGCGCAGGCGCCAGTAGCGCTCCTCCTCGGCGGCCATCTCGCGATGCACCTCCTGCAGCACGAAAGCGGAGCGGTCGAGAGAGACCCGCGAGTAGATCAACAGGAAGAAGGCCGCCAGCACCACCACCGCCAGCAGGCCCCAGGCTCCCACCCGCGGTGCCTGCCGCGCCCCGCCGACCACCACCCGGAGGGGAGCAGCCCCTGGAAAGGGCAGCGAGCGCGCCGGGGCCGTCACGGGCGCACCTTCTCCGCGGCGCGGAGGCGAGCGCTGCGGGCCCGGGGGTTGGCGGCAACCTCCTCCGCACCGGGGACCAGTGGGCGCCGCGTGAGGAGCCGCAGTTCGGCGACCCTCCCGCACCCACAGACCGGCAGGTCGGGCGGGCAGACGCAGCCGGCCGCCCCGGCGGCGAGGCGCCGCTTCACCGTCCGGTCCTCCAGGGAGTGGTAGGAGATCACGGCTACCCGGCCTCCCGGCGACAGCACGCGCAGGGCGGCTTCGAGCCCCTCGGCAAGGGCTCCCAATTCGTCGTTGACCGCGATGCGGATCGCTTGGAAAGTGCGGCGGGCCGGGTGGGCCCGGCGCCGGACCCGAGCCGGGACGGCGGCGGCAACGACCCCGGCGAGGTCGGCGGAGTCGTGCAGGGGCCGGGCACGAACGATGGCGGCGGCGATGCGGGCGGCAGAGGGGTCTTCCCCATAGCGCCGGATGATCCGGGCGAGGTCGGCCTCATCCCAGCCGTTGACCACCTCGTCGGCGGTGAGGGCTGAATCCTCCCCCAGGCGCATGTCGAGCGGCCCGCCCCGGTGGTAGGAAAGCCCTCGGTTCCCCACGTCGAGCTGATGGGAGGAGACTCCCAGGTCGAAGAAGACGGCAGCGATCTCATCTGCTCCCACTCCTCTCAGCAGTTCCTCGAGCCGACGGAAGTTGCCCGCCAGGAAGGTGACCCGCCCCCCGAGGGCGGCGGCCTGCCCGGCGGCATCGGGATCCCGGTCGATGCCGATCACCCGGATCTGAGGATGGGCCGCCAGCAGGGTTCGGGTATGCCCCCCGCCGCCGAAGGTGGCGTCTACGACCACGCCCCGGCTGCCGACCGGCAGCAAGGCGGCGACTTCGGCCGCCAGCACCGGGAGGTGGTAGGGAGGAGTCGGCCGGTCCATCATCAGCCCCCCGGAGCGCTGGCGCCAAGTAGGAAGCGGGCGGAGCAAGGGGCATTCCACATGGCATCCGGGAGGCTGATGATGGGTCGGGGGCGACCCCGCAGAGGTGAAGCCGCATTCAGTGCGCCTCCTCCCCCACGATGGCGTGGTGTTCCTTGAGCGCCGCATCGGCCCGGGCCTCCTCCCCCGGCCAGGCGACGGCGTCCCAAACCTCGAGGTAGGAGCCCACCCCGACGACGACCACCTCGCGCTCCAGACCGGCGCGGGTGCGCAGGCCGGCGGGCAGCTTGATCCGTCCCTGCCCGTCGAGGGCCTCGTCGCTGGCGGCGCCGAGCAGGGCCCGGGCACGGGCGCGAGTGGCGGGGTTGCTGCGCGGCCCGTTGACCAGTTCGGCGACCTCGCGCTCGAAGTGGTCGACCGGGTAGACGTGCAGACAGGGGTCCGGGCTGGGAGTGACCACCACGCCGCGCTCCAGGCGAGCGCGGTACTTGGCCGGCATCACCACCCGGCCCTTGGCATCCACGATGTGCCGATGCGCACCGAGGAACCCGTCGTACACGATGGCCTCTCCGTCTCTCCACCGCTCCTCCACGGAGCGGTCCCGGCTGGGCGAAGGCGTCACTTTCGCCCTATGGTTCTCCCACTTCGCCCCACTTTCGTCCCTTTCGCGCCACTTGTCAACCCATTCCCTCCTCTCCGCCTCCTCTCTTCGGCACCGCGACCCCCGCCCTGCCCCCCTTCCTGGGTGCCGACGGCTCTCAGGGGCTAGCCTGGCCGGCGTGCTGGATGGACGGCGCATCCTGGTCACCGGGGGTTCGTCGGGCATCGGCCGGGCCCTGGTGCTGGCCTACGCCTCCCACCGGGCTTCGGTCTTCGCCGTTGCCCGCCGCGAGGAGGCACTGCGCGCCGTGGCCGAGGCGGCGCCGCCCGGCCGGGTCACGGGAGTGGCCGCCGATGTGGCATCCGAACCGGGCAGGCGCGCCGTCGCCACCGCCGTAGATCACGCCGGCGGCGCCCTCGACGTCGTGGTCCATGCCGCCGGCGCCCTGGGCCCGGTGGGGCCCGCGGCCCACCTGGCCCACTACCCTGCCGACGCCTGGGACCGGGTTCTGGCCATCAACCTCTCGGCGGTCCATCTCCTCCACCAGCGCCTGGCCGGTTTCCTGGAGCGAGGCCGGCGGCCCGCCCTCATCGGCGTCTCGAGCACTGTGGGACGCCGGGGCCGGGGCGGCTGGGGCGCCTACGCCGTCTCCAAGCACGCTCTCGAAGGCTGGCTCCAGGTGCTGGCGGATGAATGGGGCGAGCGAGGGCGGGTGTACTCAGTCAACCCCGGCGCCACTCGCACTCCCATGCGGGCGGAGGCCGTGCCCGGTGAAGACCCCGCCGCCCTCCCCTCTCCGGAGGAGATCACTCCCCTCTTCCTGCGCCTGGCCCACCCCGACGCGCCGGAGCCGTCGGGGATTCAACTGGAGGCGCGCTCATGGCTGGGCCGGGACCCCTGGGAGGGCCTCCCCCTCTGAGAGAACCTCCCCCACCGGGGGCCCGGCACCGGCCCGGTGCCTAGAGTGGCCGGCGTCACCACAAAGGAGGAGACGTGAGCGGACCGACCGACCGCCTGGGCGGCACCCAGGCCAGGAAGGAGACACCGAATCTCTGGGTGGGGCCCCTGTTCTTCCTGCTGCTGCTGCTCGTCCCCACCCTCATGCTGATCTTCTCCAACACTGAGAGCGCTCATCTGAAGCTGCTCGGCTGGGGCTGGAACGCGCCGCTCTGGGTGATCCTGCTGGCCACCTTCATTGCCGGCATCGTCCTCAGTCGCCTCTTCGGGTGGATGTGGCGGGCGTTCCGCCGGCGCCGCGCCCGCCTGCGCGCCGACTTCGACGCCGCCGACCGCGTCTCCTCCTGAGCCCCGGCTCAGCCGCCGTCGGCCAGGTAGGCCTCCCACGAGGGGGGTGGCGGGGCTGCCAGGCCGATGAGCAGCCAGCCCAGCCGACGCGGGGCGTGGGGAGTGGAGGTCAGGGTCAAGCCCGCCTCCTGCGCGGTGCGGTCGCCTTTCCGGCCGTTGCAGGACCGGCAGGCGGCGACGACGTTCTCCCAGGTGTGCTCCCCGCCGCGGCAGCGCGGCACTACATGATCGAGGTTCTCCGCCGGCGCTGAGCAGTATTGGCAGCTGTGCCGGTCGCGGGCGAACACCGCCCGCCGGCTCAAGGGCACCCGCCGCTCGTAGGGCACCTTCACATAGTGCAGCAAGCGGATCACCGATGGCACCGGCACGCTGGCCCGGGCCGAGGCCCAGCGGCGTCCGTCGCTGTGCACGAGTTCCGCCTTGGCGCGCACCAGCAACACCACCGCCCGGCGCGCCGGCACGACGGATAGCGGCTCATACGTGGCGTTGAGCACCAGGGCCTGAGCCATCGCCCCGGCATCGTAACAGCGGCCGGCAACGCCCCATCACCGACACTCTCTGCAGCTACTTGACACTCTCCGTTGCCAGAGCGAGACTGGGCTCGGAGGAGGGCCATGCGCGTCGCCGGCTACGTGCGCGAGGCGGCCGATCCCGCCGGGGATCGTCCCGCTTTCGTCCAACAGGAGGAGATCCGTCGCTACGCCGCGGCCCACGGACTGCAGGTGGTGGCTCTCTGCCAGGACATCCGCACCCCCGGAAGGCCGCTGGGGCGGGAGGGGTACCTCAGCCTCCTGCAGGTGGTGTCCTCGGGCCACGCCGCCGCCGTGCTGCTTCCCGGGATCGAGACCCTGTCGTCGGATGTGGTCGTGCAGGAGATCATGCTGTGGGACCTGCGCTCCCGCGGGGCGCGGGTGGTCTCTACCTACCCGGCCGACCTGGAGGCCCTCTCCGACGCGCCGTCCGACCCCACCAGGCAGTTCGTGCGCCACATCCTGGCCCGGGTGGCCGAGCACGGTGCTGCCGTTGCCGCCGCCACGCCGGGTGTCCCGCCGCCCGCTCTGGATGCCGACGCCGGGGTCGTGATCAGGCTGGTCTCCCCCAGCCCGGCGGCCACCGATGCCGCCGTGGGGTGAAGGCGGGCGTGCCGTCGGTGAAAGCCGCCCGCCGGAAGCGGGCGAGGAGCCACCCCGTCAGGGCAGCAAGGCCGACCAGGCGGCTCGCGCCAAGGCGTAGCCCCGGGAGGCCCGCACCAGGCCGGCACCGGCGCCCTTGAGCCCTTCGGGGCTCTCGAGCACCACCGTCACCACCTGCGACCCGTTGGCCGTCGCCCAGTCGACGGCGATCACCCGCGGCGGGGCGCCGACCAGGAGCAGGCCCACCGCTTCCACGACCGCCGTCTCCAGTCCCTCCTCGCTGCGAGCCCCCCGCCGGGTGGCCTCCCTCCCGTCCTCGGCGGTCACCGTCACCTCCAGGCCGGCGGCGCTCTCCTCCACCCGGACGGACCGCAACTCCGACGGAAGGCGCGGCGGCCGCTCCGCGCCCCCTGCCTCCTCCTCCGAAGGAGGCGCCGGCGCCACCAGCGGCAAGGCCGGAGCGGGCGGCGCCCCGCCGGCGTCCAGCCGCGACCGCATGCCGTGCGCGGCGAGGACCCGTTGTACCTCCACCCCAACGCGCTCCGGGTCGGCGTCGGTCGTCATCCTGATGCGCACCCCGGCGGGAGCCTGGTCGTCACCGTCCAAGTCGACTTCGGCCACCCCGGCGACCCCCAGCAGTTCGTCTCTCAGGCTCTGGGCCGACACGGCACCCTCTCCCTTCACTCCCCTCGCTGTCTTCGCCGCCAACTCAAGTACCGCACCACGTCGGACGACGCGATCCGGGCTTGGGAACTCCCGTAGGCGGTGATCCTCCGCCAGCGGAGGTACTCCTCATTCGGCACTAATAGTAGCCGCTTCCACCACTCTTTGCATCGAGTTTCTCGGCCCATTCTCCAGGCCTCGGCCCACAGCCGGGGGCGGACTGCCACCGCCAGGATCACGTCGAAGCCCACCCGGGCATCATACGCTCCCCCCCAAGACCCTCTGCGGGCCGGCTCCACCGGGAAACGCCGAGTACATCTGGTTACGTTCGCAAAACGTTCGCGCTGATAACCTCGAGCCCACTACCAGGAATCCCCCCGGAGGCGGCAAGTTGAGCGAGGCACCCGTAGGCCGGCAGGAACTGTCGTGGTTCTCCGATCGCTTCGAGGAGATCGCCACCAACATCGAACGGGTCATCCAGGGGAAGCGCGAAGTAGTCGACTTCGTCGTCCTGGGCCTGCTCTCGGAGGGCCACCTCCTCATCGAGGACGTGCCCGGGGTCGGCAAGACCCTCCTGGCCAAGTCCCTGGCCCGCAGCATCCACTGCGGGTTCCAGCGGGTCCAGTTCACGCCGGATCTCCTTCCCTCCGACGTGACCGGGGTCTCGGTCTGGGACCGGGAGCGGAGCGCCTTCGTCTTCCGGGCCGGCCCGGTCTTCTCGAACATCGTCCTCGGCGACGAGATCAATCGGGCCAGCCCCAAGACCCAGGCCGCCTTGCTGGAGGCCATGGAGGAGCGCCAGGTGACCGTCGACGGGGTCACCCGCCGCCTGGCCCCGCCTTTCATGGTGATCGCCACCCAGAACCCGATCGAGCACGAGGGGACCTACCCCCTGCCCGAGGCGCAGCTGGACCGCTTCATGCTGCGCCTGGTGATGGGATACCCGTCGCGGGAGAAGGAGCTCGAGATCCTCGACGCCCACGGGGTGCGCTCTACCTACGACGATCTCGAGCCGGTCATCACCGGCGAGGACGTGGTCCGCATGATCGACGTCGCCCGCCGCATCTACGTCTCCGACCCGGTCAAGGCCTACCTGGTGGACACCGTCGAGGCCACCCGCCGGGATCCCGACCTGCTCCTCGGCGCCTCCCCCCGGGCCACGCTCTTCCTGCAGCGCGGCGCCCGGGCACGAGCGGCCATCGAGGGCCGCCACTTCGCCACCCCGGACGACGTCAAGGCGATGCTCCACCCGGTGCTGACCCACCGCATGATCCTGCGCCCCGAGGCGCAGATGCGGGGGGCCTCCCTCGAGGAGATAATCGAGGGCATCGCCCACGGCATCCCCGTCCCCGGCACGAGATCGAGGGTCTGATGCCCACCGGCCGCGGCTGGGCGGCCGCCGGGGTGGCCGGCGCCCTGCTGCTCCTGTGGGTCGGGTTCGGCGAGGTGGAGCTCCTGGCCACCGCCCTCTTCCTGCTGCTCGGGCTCGCCGGCGGGACCGCCTTCGTGCGACTGGGCAGCCCGCGCCTGGAGGCGACGCGCCGCCTCTACCCGGCCCAGGCCCACGAGGGTGACCAGGTCACCGTGGAAGTCGACCTGCTCGCCGGCCGCTCCGCCCGCCACCTGCTGGTGGAAGACACCGTCCACGGCCTCGGCACCGCTCGCTTCGCCGCCGCCGCCACCACCGCCGGACAGCGCCTGCAGGCCCGCTACGAGGTCTACTGCCGTCACCGCGGCATCTACCCGGTGGGCCCGGCCGAGGTGAGCGTCACCGACCCGCTGACCCTGGCCGAACGACGCTCCCCGGCCGGTGGCGCCGACCGCCTCATCGTCTACCCGGCGGTGGAGACCCTGGCCGGCTTCCCGGCGGTGCGCGGCCTCGACCCGGCGGTGCAGGCGACCCACCCCACCTTCGCCCCTCAGGGCGGGGAGGACTTCTTCACCCTGCGCGAGTACCAGACGGGCGACGACCTCCGCAAAGTCCACTGGCCTTCGTCGGCCAAGCGCGACGACCTGATGATCAAGCAACTCGAGGTCCCCTGGCAGGCGCGCGCCCTGGTGCTCTTCGACCCGCGAGCGCCGCGCTACCCCTCCCCCGAGGCTTTCGAGCACGCGGTGCGCGGCGCCGCTTCGGTGGTCACCCACCTCTACCGGGGCGGCTTCAGCCCGGAACTGTGGGCCGGGGAGCGAGCCCCGGGCCTGCGCTCCGACTCCCGCTTCTCCCAGGCCATGGAGATGCTGGCTTCCATCCAGCCCGCGACCCACCTGGACCTGCGCGCCGTGGTGAGCCGCCTGCGCCGCCAGGGGGTCGGGGGTGGAGCCCTGGTCGTCGTCACCGGGCCCCCCGATGAAGGCGTGCTGGCCGCCTATCGCCTCCTCGCCCAGGACTTCGCCCGGACCATCGTCCTGGTCGCCGCCGAGCCGTCCGGCCAGGCCCTCCTGGGACTCCAGAGGGCCGGAGCGGTCACCATCGCCGCCGCTCCGGGGGCGCTCTGGGCCCCCGCCTGGCGCACCGCCATGGAGTTGTCGTGGTCTACCGCTTCTCTTGGATAGCCGGAGCTGCCGGGATCCTCCTCGCCCTGGGCCGCCTGGAGCGTTTGCTGCTCAGCTCGGCCGAAGGCCTTCCCTGGGAGGTGGTGCTCCTCGCCGCCGCGCTGCTCGGCGGCGCACTGACCTGGGCCGGCCTGGCCTACCGCCTCTCGCTCCCCGCACTGGCCGCCCTGAACCTGGCCGCCCTCCTGCTCACCGTGGTCCGCCTCGCCGCCCCGGCGACCACCTGGTTCATCCTCCCCTCGCCGTCGTCGTTCCCCGCCCTCGGGACCGAGCTCGCCTACGCCCTGGAACTGGCCCGCACCGGCGTCGCCCCGGTTCTGCCCGTCGCCGGGCTCGTCGCCATGCTGGCGGTGCTCTTCTGGAGCCTCGGCGCCCTGCTCTGCTGGGGCCTGCAACGGGAGCATCCCTACGCCGCGGTGCTGGCCCCTCTCGTCGCCTACCTCCAGTTCGCCACCATGGACCGCCGCCACAGCAGCGCCTGGACGGTGGCTTTCGTGCTCCTCCTCGGGATCTCGCTCCTCGCGGTGGCCGCCGACCGGCGCCGACACGGGTCCGGCCTCCTCACCACGGGCCCGGGGCGGGCAGCGGTGGGACGCACCCGGCCGGCGGTGGCGGTGGGCACTATGGCGCTGGTCGTCGTCATCGCCCTGACCGGCACGGCGGCTCTGGCCCGCGCCGTGCCGCGCAGCGGCCTGCTCGACTGGCGGGTGCCCTCTGCCCTGGCCGGCGGCTACTACGGCAGCATCTCCTTCAACCCCTTCGTCGGCATCCGCCAGCAGCTGGTCTCCCCCACCGACACCGCCCTGTTCGTGGCCGAGATCCGAGGCGAACTGAGCTACGACCGGGTCTACTTCCGCCTCCTCTCCCTGGAGTCCTTCGACGGCACCCAGTGGTACACGGCGCGACCCCGGGTGGCCCGGCTCGAGGAGACCGCTTGGTTCGAGGCCCCCGCCGTCTCCTTTCGCGGGCCCACCGCGGCGGTCGAGCAGACGGTCACCATCTTGGCCCTGCAGCAAGACTGGCTACCGGCCGCCTACTCCCCGGTCGGCTTCGCCGCCGACAACCGGGCGGCCGCCTCGGGACTGCGCATCAAGGTGGACGACGGGTCGCTGCACTTCGCCGCCCTCACCTATCGCGGCATGACCTACCGCGTGGAGTCGCGCCTCCCCGTTCCGGACCTGGCGGTGCTCACCTTGGGAGCCGACGGCCTGCCATCCCGCGTCTTCGCCGACGCTTCGGCGGCCGAGGACGGCTACACGGCCGTCGCCGCGATCTCCCCTCCGGTCGCCGTGGAACTGCCCGACCGCGCCCGGTACCTGGCGCTGCCTCCCGGCATCGACGGCGGCGTGCTCGGCCTGGCCCGCCGCCAGGTGCGAGGCCTGGGCACCGACTTCGAGAGGGGCCTGGCCCTCGAGGCCTTCTTCCGTGACTCGGGGGCCTTCCGCTACTCGACCCAGGTGGACCCCGGGCACGCCGCCACCGACCTGGCCGACTGGCTGCTCGACCCGTTGAGCCCCAACTACCGCACCGGCTACTGCGAGCAGTTCGCCACCGCCATGGCGGTCATGGCCCGCCAGGTGGGAGTGCCCAGCCGCGTCGTGCTGGGCTTCACCCCGGGCCGCCTCCTCGACGACGGCCGGGTCGTGGTGCGCGACCGCAACGCCCACGCCTGGGTGGAGCTGTGGATGCCGACCCAGGGCTGGGTTCGCTTCGACCCCACGCCGCGGGGCGACGGTGTCAACCCGGCCGCCTCGGACGAACTGCCCTTCGACCTCGCCGCCTACCTGGACCTCGAGGTGGTGGTCCCCACCTGGCCCCCCGGCACCAACCCCACCGTCCCGCTCCCGGAGGACGACCCCGTTCTCCCCCTACCTCCGGTCTCCCCGACCGAGCCTGCCGGAGGATGGCAGCTGCCAAGCCTCCCCGCCTGGCTGCCCCTCACCCTGGCCGGCCTCGTCGCCGCCTTCGCCTTCCTCCCCTCCGTCAAGTGGTCCCGGCGGCGACGCCGGTTGCGAGCCCTCTCGATGGGCGACATCTCGGCCGCCTGGCGGGAGATGGTGGACCGTTTGGCCGACCTGGGGGACGACCCTCCCCTGAGCGCGACACCGCTCGAGGTAGCCCGCACCACCGACCCCGCCTTGCTCCCCCTGGCCCGGGCCTACGCCGAGAGCGCCTATGGGCCCCCCCGCGGCCGCAGCTTCGACCTGGGCCAGGTGGCCGCGGCCGCCACCTCGCTGCGCGACACCGAAGGGCGCCTCGGGGGCCGCTACTCGCCGCTGCGGCGCGTGGCGGCGTGGTACCGCCTGAAGTCTCTGACCCCGCGACGCTGGACGCCCCGGCGGCGCCCCCGGTGAGCCCGGATCAGCCGTCGGCGACCGCCCCGCCGACGTCGTCCTCGACGCGCCGCAGCATCTCGAGGAATTGATCCCGGTCGAGCTCGAAGCGGGTGACGTCCTCGGCCACCTCCCGGGTGATCTCCCCGATGGCCACGAAGAACGCCAGCTGCCCGTCACGCAGGGCGTCGATGAGCTCCTCGTCGTTGGAGGCGACCCGGAAGATGCTGTGGCCGTCGGTGATCAGCCGCACCTCGGCCAGATGCCGGTCCATGTCGGCGGAGCGCCGCAGGTAGTCCCAGGCCCGCCGCACCCGCTGCAGCGACATGCCGTTGTCCAGCAGGCTCTTCACCACGCGAAGGGCCACCAGGTCACGGAAGCAGTACAGGCGCCGCCGCCCGGCACGGCCGCCGGTGCGCTGCAGCGTCGGGCGCACCAGGTTCACCCGATCCCAGTAGCGCAACTGATGCGGAGTGCAACCGGTGAAACGTCCCGCCTGCTGTGCCGTGAAGCCTTCCAAGACCTTCCCTCCCCGAGATCCCTGCCCGGCCCCGTTCTTGGGACCGGCGATCCTACTCCCCCGACGCCCTCCCTACCGGCCGCCCCCGGGATGCCGGCGCCATCGCTTCCGCCACTTCGGCGCGGAGGCTACCCCGGCCCGCCGCCGCGCCAGCAGGGCGATCCAGGCCACCGACAGCACCATGACGACGAAGCCGGCGAGAGCGACCAGGGTGATCCTGGTGAAGAACACCAGCATCAGCGCCGCCCCGCCCGCCAGACCCAGGAGGGCCCAACGCAGTTGTCGCGCCCAACCTCGGGCCAGGTCCGCCGTCCTCACCGTCTCCGCCAGGCGCGGGTCGTCCTCGTAGAACTGGCGCTCGATCTCGTCGAGGATGCGCTGCTCTCTGTCGTTGAGGGGCATGAGGGCTCCGCCGCGGTCCGGCAGGCCGAGTATACCGAAGGCGAACCGGCGAGCGCCTGGGCCTACTGCCTCATTTTGCCAGAGGAGGCTCCGGCGGGCGCGGCGCCGGCGCCAGGCGGGCGCGCCGCACCGCGTCCCTGCCGAAACGCTCCCGGGCCCGGCCCACTGCCGCCTCCACCTCCGCCCAGCGACTCGGCTCCAACGCCAGCTGCCGGGGGGCCGCCGTGGGGTCCAGATGCTCGGCGCTCAGGCCCAGGAGGCGGACCCGCCGCAGGCCCACTCCCGCCCGGTCCAGCAGGTCGAGAGCAGTGCGGAAGACCTGCTGCGCCGTGTCCACGGGATCGGGAAGCCCCCGGCTCCTCCCGATCGTGGTGAAGTCGGAGAACCGCACCTTCAGGCCCAACACTCGGGCGGCCACCCCGGCCGCGCGCAGCCGCCCGGCGAGGCGGTCGGCGAGACGAAGCAGTTCCTCCTCCAGGGCCGGCCTGCCGGCGATGTCGGCGGCGAAGGTCTCTTCGACCGATATCGTGCGCGACGGGCCGCTCGCCTCCACCGGCCGGTCGCCTTCGGCCCGAGCCAGGCGGAGGAGATGCGCGCCGAGAGACGGGCCGAGACGCCGCTCGAGGAGGCCCGGGGGCAGGGCGGCCAGTTCTCCGACGGTGCGGACTCCCAGTTCTTCCAGCCGGGCCCGGGTCGCCTCCCCCACCCCCCAGAGATCGCCCACGCCCAGAGGGTGAAGGAACGCCGTCTCTTCCCCGGCGGAGATCAGGCGCAGCCCGTCGGGCTTGGCGGCTCGGCTCGCCAGCTTCGCCAGCAGACGGCTGGTGGCCAGGCCCACCGAAGCCGGCAGCCCGGCCTGCACCATGAGTCCCCGCCGCACCGCCCGCCCCACCGCCTCGGGCGAGGGATAGGCCAGCCGCAGCCCGGCGATGTCGAGGAAAGCCTCGTCCACCGAGACTGCTTCCACCACCGGCGTGAAGGCGGCGAACACGGCGAAGACCTCCTCGGACGCGGCGGCGTAGGCGCGGTGATCCGGAGCCAGGAACCGTGCCTCCCGACACAGGCGCCGGGCGTGGATGGTGGGCATCCCCGCAGCGACCCCGGCACGCCGGGCCTCGTAGGAGGCGGAGGTGACCACGCCGCGTCCCCCCAGTCCGGCGACGACGACGGGGACGCCCCGGAGTTCGGGCCGTCGCCGCCGCTCCACCTCCACGAAGAAGGAGTCCATGTCGACGTGGGCGATGTGCTCGGCGAAGCGCTCCACGAGGCCTACCGTACCGCCTCCCTAAACTCCCCACCGTGCTGGGCCGCCTCCACCTCGTGCGCCACGGTGAGGTGGCCAACCCGGCTCACCTCTGTTACGGCGACCTGCCCGGCTTCGGTCTCAGCCCCCTGGGCCGCCGGCAGGCCCGGTCGGCGGCGGCCCACCTCGCCGCCCGGGGTGCCGACCTCCTGCTGGCCTCCCCTCTGCAACGGGCCGTCGAGACCGCGGAGATCCTGGCCCGCGCCCTCGGGCTGCCCGTCGCCCTCGATGAGCGCCTCACCGAGTGGCGGCTGGGGGTGCGCTGGCGAGGGGTGGCTTGGGAGAGCCTCCCCAGCGCCTTCCCCGGCGAACTCGAGGCCTACCTGGAGCACCCCGCCGACCTGCCCTTCGCCCCGGAGAGCCTGGCGGCGACGGCGGAGCGGGTGGGAGACCTGATCGAGGAGTTGGGCCGCCGCCACCCCGGGATCGCCGCCGTGCTGGTCTCCCACCAGGATCCCCTGCAAGCCGCCCGCTTGCTCCTCACCGGCGGCGACCCGGGCGCCCTGCATCGAGGCAAGCCGGGCCACGCCGCGGTCCTGACGCTGGTCCCCGGCCCTCCGTGGCGGGAGATCTCTCACTGGGAGCCCCCACTGCCCGGGGTTCGCTTCCCACCGGTGTGACCGTCCTCCCTCGGAGGCCGGTCTAAACTGCGGCCACCAGAAGAGGAGGATCGCCCACGGTGCGGCGGGGGTACGGCTGGGTCATCGCATCGGCCCTGGTGTTGAGCGCATGCGGAAGCGGGCCCTCCCCGCAAGCCCTGGCGCGCAACGAGCCACCGCCGACTACTACCACCACCACCCTCCCGCCCGAGGGTGTCGCCGTGGTGACGATCACCAACGGCAAGTTCACCCCCGCTCTGCTCGAGTTGGACCTCGAGAAGCAGTGGATCGTCCGCTGGATCAACGACGACCCTCCGCGGGAGTACGTGCTGACCGCCAAGGAATTCGAGAGCCCAACGCTCCTGCCCGGGGACTCGTGGGAGTTCGACTTCAGCGGCCTCAAGCCGGCCATCTACCGCTACCGCACCTTCATCGGCAACCAGCGCATCCCGGGGATGGTGGACACCCGGCCGGAGCGCTGAGCGGCGCCGGGCCGGCCCCGCTCTCCCCGCCGGCTCCGCTCTCCTCGCCGCCCGGGGGGGCGGCCGTCAGCACGGTCAGCAGCGCGGCGTCGGTGGGGAAGGCCAGCGGGGGCAGGTCGGGCGAAGCGAAGTAGCCCACTGCGTCGGCGTCGTCGCCGGGACGCAGGCGGCCTCCCACCACCCGGGCGGCGAACCACACCCCGACGGTGGGCTTGGCGGGATCGTGGAAGTTGGAGGCCACCTGGAGCACTTCTCCGATCTCGGCCACCAGGCCCGTCTCCTCCTCGAGTTCCCGCCGGGCGGCGGAGCGGATCTCCTCCCCGGCGTCCACGTAGCCGGCCGGCACCGACCACCGGCCGGCCTGCGTCGCCCCCGGCGCCCGGCGCACCAGCAGCACCCTCCCCTGCTCGTCCTGTACCACGGCGGCGGCGCCGACCCCGGGGTTGGCCCAGTGGATGAACCCGCAGGCGGGGCAGGCGCGGCGCGGCCGGCCCCCCACCGGGCGCCACTCCAGGGCGGCGGCGCACATCGGGCAGAAGGCGTAGACGGCGGGACTCGCGCTCTCGGGTGAGCCCATGGCACCGCCACCTTACCGGCAGCCCGGGCGACTCCCGGCGGCCTCCGCCGCCCTGCCCGCCGTCAACCGCCGCGCCGCCCGGCCTCCTACGGGGCGGTCAAGAGCAGGGCGACGTTGTGGCCCCCGAAGCCGAAGGAGTTGCTCATCGCCGCCCGCACCGGCACCCGTCGGGCCCGGTTGGGCACGTAGTCCAGGTCGCACTCGGGGTCGGGGTCCCGGTAGTTGATGGTCGGCGGCACCACGCCGTCGCGGATGGCCAGCACGCACACCAGGGCTTCGAGGGCGCCGGCCCCGCCCAGGAGGTGCCCGGTCATCGACTTGGTCGAGGACACCGCCAGCCGGAGGGCGTGGTTCCCGAACACCGCCTTGATCGCCGTTGTCTCGGCGGCGTCGTTGGCCGGGGTCGAGGTGCCGTGGGCATTGATGTAGTCGATCGCCTCGGGCGCCAGTCCGGCCGAGCGGAGCGCCTCCGCCATCGCCCGGGCCGCTCCCACCCCCCCGGGCCGGGGCAGGGTGAGGTGGTAGCCGTCGGACGACATGCCGTAGCCCGCCAGCACGGCCAGCACCGTGGCGCCGCGGGCGCGGGCGTGGGCCTCGTCTTCCAGCACCAGGGCCGCCGCCCCCTCTCCCATGACGAACCCATCGCGGCCGGCGTCGAAGGGGCGCGAGGCTCCCTCCGGATCGTCGTTCCGGGTGCTCAGGGCCCGGGCCTGGATGAAACCGGCCACGGCGAACTCGCAGATGGCCGCCTCGGCCCCGCCGGCCACCATGACGTCGGCCTCCCCTCTCCGGATGACCGCGGCGGCGTCTCCCAGAGCGTTGGCCGAGGCGGCGCAGGCGGTCACCGCGCACAGGCTGGGCCCGTAGAGATGGTGCTCGATGGACACCTGCCCGCCGGCCATGTTCGAGATGATCTGGGGGATGGCATAGGGGCTGACCCGGTCGCGCCCGCGCTTCCGCAGGGCGTCCATCCCCTCCTGGAAGGTGATGATGCCGCCGATCCCCGAACCCACCGCCACCCCGGCCCGCTCCGCGGCGGGATCCTCGGCGGCGTAGGCCAGGCCGGCATCGGCCAGGGCCTGGCCGGCGGCGGCCAGGAAGAACTGGCCGTAGCGGTCGGTGCGCCCCGCCCGGCGCCGGTCCAGGTAGGCCTCGGGGTCGAACCCCCGGACCTCGGCGGCGATGCGGGTGCGCCAGCCGGAGGCATCGAACGCCCGGATGGGCCCCACCCCCGAGCGCCCCGCCTGAGCCGCCTCCCAGAACGAGGCGACGTCGAGGCCGAGGGGGTTGACCGTCCCCAGGCCGGTGACGACCACCCGGCGCTCGGGCACTTCAGGCTCCGAGCTTCTCCGCGATGACGGTCACGGCGTCGCCCACGGTGACGATCCCCTCCGCCTCCTCATCGGGGATGCTGATCCCGAAGGCGTCCTCGAGGGCCATGAGCAGTTCCACCACCCCCAGGGAGTCCACTTCGAGGTCCTTCTCGAAGGAGGCTTCGAGGGTGATCTTCTCGGCCTCCAGGTGCAGTTCCCGCACCAGCAGGTCGATGAGCCTCTCCTGTATCTCGGACCGTTCCATGCCGCCTCCTTAGAGCGCCATTCCGCCGTCGACGACCAGCACCTGGCCGGTGACGTAGGCGGCCGGGTCCGAGGCAAGATAGCCCACCGCCGCCGCCACCTCCTGCGGAGCCCCAAACCGGCCCAGGGCTACTGCCCGGAGGGCCGCCTCTCGGACCTCCGGGCCGAGGGCAGCCGTCATCGCCGTCTCGATGTACCCCGGCGCCACCACGTTGGCCGTGATGCCGCGTCCCCCCACTTCACGAGCCACCGCCTTGGTGAAACCGATGAGCCCCGCCTTGGCCGCGGCGTAGTTGGCCTGGCCGGCGTTCCCCACCAGGCCGGCCACCGACCCTATCGAGATGATGCGCCCCCAGCGCGCCCGCAGCATGCCCCGCAGCGCCGCCCGGGTGCAGAGGTAGGCGGAGCGCAGGTCGGCCGACAGCACCGCGTCCCAATCGTCCGGCCTCATGCGCAGCAGCAGGCCGTCGCGAGTGATGCCGGCGTTGTTGACCAGGATCTCCACCGGTCCGAGGCTCTGCTCCACCGCGGCGAACAGGGCGCTCACCGCGGCTTCCTCGGTGACATCCCCCGCCGCCGCCGCCGCCTCACCGCCGGCGCCGATGATGCCCGCCACCACCTCCCCGGCGGCGGCCGCCGAGGTCCGGTAGTTCACCGCCACCCGATGGCCCTGCCCGGCGAGGTGCTCGGCGATGGCGCGTCCGATGCCCCGCCCCGCCCCCGTGACCAGTGCGACCCGCGCCAACTCACCCTCCCTTCCCGTAGAACACCACATTGGGCTCCAGCAGGTCCCGGCCGCTCCGGCTCGTCGGCGGCAGCGCCGCCTCCGACACCTCCAGAGGCGCCACCCGCGCGCCCCAACGGTAGACCGCCGCCGCCCAGGTCAGCCCCCCGCCGAAGGCGGCGAACAGGAGCCGCGCCCCCGCCCCCACCCGGCCCGCTTCCAGCGCCTCGGCCAGGGCGATGGGGATCGAAGCCGCCGAGGTGTTCCCGTAGGCCTCCAGGTTGACCATCACCTTCCCCTCGTCCAGGCCCAGCCGGCGGGCGGTGGCCTCGACGATGCGGCGGTTGGCCTGGTGCGGGATGAGCAGATCCACGTCGGCCACGGTCAGCCCCGCCTTCTCCAGCACCCGGGCCGATGCCTCCCCCATGGCCTCGACGGCGCGGCGGAAGACGGTGGGGCCCTCCATCTCCACCCGGGGCCGTCGCTCCGCCGCGGGAGCACCTTCGGTGCCGCTGCCGGCGATGCAGAGGATGTCGGCGGCGGTCCCGTCGGTGCCCAGTTCGAAGGAGAGCAGGCCCCCCTCCTCCTCGCTCGGTTCGACGACCACCGCCCCGGCGCCGTCGCCGAACAGCACGCTGGTGGCGCGGTCGGTGAAGTCCAGGAAGAAGTGGAGCTTCTCGGCGCCGATGACCAGCACCCGGCGCATCGAACCGGTCCGCACCATCTGGTCGGCCACCACCAGGCCGTAGAGGAATCCCGAGCAGGCGGCGTTCAGGTCCAGGGCGGCGGCCCGCACCGCCCCGACCTTCGCCTGGACCAGGGCCGCCGCCGACGGCACCAGGCGATCCGGGGTGCAAGTGGCCACGATCACCAGGTCGATCTCGGCCGGGCTCAGGCCCGCCGCCGCCAGGGCGTGGCGGCCGGCCACCGCCGCCAGGTCCGAGGTCTCGGCGTGGCTGATGCGCCGCCCTTTGATGCCGGTCCGGGTGGAGATCCACGCGTCGCTGGTGTCGGTCAGGCGCTCCAGGTCGGCGTTGGACAGCACCGCCGGCGGCAGGCACTTGCCCCAGCCGGTGATCATGGGAGCCGTCACGCTTCCTCCTGCCTCGGCGGTTCAGGCGGAGGCGCCGAGGGCCTCCGCCGCGGCGTCCACCTCGTCGAGGCACGACACCACATGGGTTGCTGCACCCTCTACCGACCTCCGCGCCAGGCCGGCGGTTACATCTCCCGGGCCGACGTGGACGAAGCGGCGCACCCCGGCGGCAGCCATGGCGGCCAGCGAAGCGGCGAAGCGCACCGGGGCGGTCAGTTGCTGCACCAGCAGGGCGGCCACATCCTCGCCGTGCGGCGCGCCGGTGGCGTTGGCCCAGACGGGGAAGGCCGGGGGCGCCGGGGAGGCTGCGGCCAGCGCCGCCCGCAGGCCGGCCACCGCCGGTTCCATGAACGGAGTGTGGAAAGCCCCGGCCACCTTGAGCGCCACCACCCGCCGGATGCCGTAGCGGCGGGCGCGTTCCTCGGCCCAGGCCAGATCGGCCTCGCCGCCGCCCAGCACCACCTGGCCCGGGGAGTTGACGTTGGCCACCCACAGCCGCCCCCCCTCGGCCCGCCGCTCGGCCGCCAGCGCCTCGGCCGTGTCCACCTCGGCCCCCAGCAGGGCCGCCAGCCCGGAGGGCGCCGCCTCCGCCGCCTCCGCCATGGCGGCGCCGCGCGCCGCCACCAGTCGCAGCCCCGCCTCAAAAGAGAAGGCCCCGGCGGCCGCCAGAGCGGTGTACTCGCCCAGGGAGTGGCCGGCCGCGGCGGCGGGGCGCCGCCCCAGCCTCGCCGCCAGCGCCTCCCAAAGGCCGAAGGCCACGGTATAGAGGGCCGGCTGGGCCAGTTCGGTGCGGGTCAGGGCCGCCTCCGGGCCGTCGCGGCAGAGGAGCGCCACATCCCACCCCAGCACCCGCCGGGCGGCGACGGCCAGGTCCGGGCGCGCCGCGAACAGGTCGGAACCCATGCCCACCGCCTGGCTCCCCTGGCCGGGGAAGAGCAGGGCGAAGCTCATCGCTCCCCTCCGGCCGGGGCGGCTTCGGCGCGCCGGGCGTCGCCGCGGCCGCGAATGACCGTGGGGCAGGGCGCCTCGGCGATGCTGCGGAAGAGGGCCATCGGCGGGGCATCATACGGGCCGGCCGATTCCCTTGGGACGGCTCCGGCGGTTAGGCTGCGGCATCTACCCGCACCAGAAGGTCCATGGTCTCGCGCCCCTCCCCCCTCCCCGACATCCCGGTGGCCCCCGGCACCAAGGTGCCCCTCCCTCGGGCTTACGAACGCCTCTGGGACCTGGCCTACAACATGTGGTGGGTGTGGCACCGGCCCGCCCGTGAGCTGTGGCAGCGGGTGAGCCTGCCGCACTGGCAGGCAACCCTCAACCCCCTGAGCATGCTGCAGGCGGTGCCCGGCGAGGTCTGGGAGACCCTGGAGGCCAACGACTCGTTTGCCGACCTCTACCACGAGGTGATCAGCGCCTTCGACCAGTACCTGGCCGCCGAGGACACTTGGTACTCCCGCACCCACCCCGGCTCGCTCCCGAACGGACTGGCCTACCTCTGCACCGAGTTCGGCGTGCACCACACCCTCCCCTTCTACGCCGGCGGCCTGGGAGTGCTGGCCGGCGACCACGCCAAGGCCGCTTCCGACCTGGGCGTACCCATGGTCGCCGTGGGGCTCCTCTACCGCCTGGGCTACTTCCACCAGGAGGTAGATCCCGAGGGCACCCAGCAGCACCTCTATCGGTCGGTCGAGGTCACCCGCCGCGCCCTGCGGCGCGTCCTCGACCGCACCGGGCACCCTCTGGTCGTCCAGGTAGAGCTGCCCGGCCGGATGGTGGACGTCGGCGCCTGGCGCATCGACGTGGGGCGGGTGCCGCTCCTGCTGCTCGACACCAACCTCCCCTCCAACGACCCCGCCGACCGGCCCATCACCCAGATCCTCTACGTCCGGGGCCGCGAGATGCGCCTCTGCCAGGAGCTGGTGCTGGGGATCGGGGGGGCCCGGGTGATCGATGCCCTGGGCTGGAAGCCCTCCACGTGGCACATAAACGAGGGCCATGCCGCCTTCGCCCTGCTGCAGCGCCTCTCCCGCGCCCTGGGATCCGGCGCCACCTTCGAGGAGGCCCGGCGGCAGGTACGGGAGCACACCCTCTTCACCCTGCACACGCCTCTGCCGGCAGGGAACGAGACCTTCGACCTGGGCCTGGTCCAGCACTACCTGGCCGATCGCCTCCACGGCATCGACGCCGCCGTCCTGGCCGACCTGGGTGACAACGGCCACCCCGGGGTGTTCGACATGGGGTCCCTGGCCATCCGCCTGGCGGCGGTGACCAACGGGGTGTCGCAGCGCCACGGTGAGGTCGTCACCCGTGACTGGCAGCACCTCATCGGGCGCCCCGCCGAGGCGGTGACCAACGGGGTGCACCTGCCCACCTGGGTCGGCGGGGTCATCGAGCGCCGCTTCGCCAAGGTCCTGGGCCAGGACTGGGCGCAGCACACCCTGGAGCCGGCCGCCTGGGATGCCCTCCGTGCCATCCCCGACAAGGAGTTGTGGGAGGCCCATCAGGCCCAGAAGCAGCGCCTCCTCCGCCAGGTGCGCAGCCGCCTGCGGGAGCAGGAGGCGCGCCACGGCGAGGCGCCCGACGAACTCCGCCGGGTGGGAGCCCTCTTCGACCTGGACTACGTGACCCTGGTCTTCGCCCGCCGTTTCGCCGCCTACAAGCGGGTCGGCCTGCTCCTCACCGACGTGGATCGCCTCCGGGGCCTGCTGGCCCACCCCGAGCGCCCGGTGCAGATCGTCTTCGGGGGCAAGGCTCACCCCGCCGACCGGGAAGGCCAGGACCTGATTCGGCGGGTGGTGCAGATGGCCAAGGACCCGCGCTTCGAAGGGCACATCGCCTACGTCGAGGACTACGACATGGAACTGGCGCGCTACCTGCTGGCCGGAGCCGACGTGTGGGTCAACATGCCGCGGCCGCCCATGGAGGCCAGCGGCACATCGGGCATGAAGGCCGCCATCAACGGCGCGCCGAACCTGTCGGTGCTCGACGGCTGGTGGCTGGAAGGCTTCCAGGGCAACAACGGCTGGGGCTTCGGCGAGACCACTCAGGGGGACCAGGCCGACGCAGCCGCGCTGTACGACCTCATCGAGCATCGGGTCGTTCCCCTGTACTACGACCGCGACGCCGAAGGCATCCCTCGCGGCTGGGTGGCCATGATGAAGGAGGCGATGATCGCCGCCGTGCCCTTCAGCGCCACCCGCATGGTCGCCGAGTACATGGAACGCCTCTACCTGCGGGCCAACGGGAACGGGGAGGCGTCGCCGGGATAGCGGCGGCGCGCTCTCATCCCCAACGGGGCTTGTGCTTGACCTCCACGCCCCCGATCACCGCCAGGACGTGCACCCGAAGCCGCGGGCTGTGGGGGCCCACCCCGCGGCGCGACACGGTGTCGTCCCACGCCCCGGCGATCGGCACCCCCCGCACCTCCACCGCCCATCCCTCCGGGACGATCACGTCGATGTGCCCGAACACCGAGGCCGCCGAGATCCGGGCGCCGGCCGGATGGAGGCGAGCCCCGGTCAGGTCCAGGCGCAGCTTCCCGAAGACCGCGGTGAGCACCACCCGCCGCAGCGCCGTGGCCCGGCTGGCCAGGCGCACCGAGTTGATGAACGACAGCCGGGCGAAGCGGGGATCGTCCCCCGGGGCGCGGTGCGCCCGCCCCCATCCGGTGAGCAGCCACGCCCCCGCCAGGGTGACCACGATGGGCCAGGCCACCCCCCAGGCGCGCTCCCCCAGCAGGCCGGTGGACACCGTGAGCAGCAGGCCCCCGCCCACCACCAGCACGCCCGAGACCACGCTCACCCTCCGCTCGGAAGCGGCCTGCACCACCCCCAGGGCCACGAGCAGCACCGGCCACCATCGGCTCACCACCGGCCCGGCGTCCAGCACCCCGACGGCGTCGAGCAGGTAGAGGACGCCCAGCGTCATCAGGGCCCCACCCACCAGGCTCCGCCCGGGGCTCACGCTGCCTCCCCAACGGCGAGGGCCGCCCCCACCAGGCCGGCGGTGCGCCCGAATCGCGCCGGGACCACCGGCGTGGCCCGCCGCCGGCCGCCCCCCTCCACCGTCTCGGCGAGGACGGCCCGGGCGGGGCCCAGCAAGGGCTCGCCGGCCCCCGCCACCGCCCCGCCCACCACGATGACGTCCGGGTCGAGCAGGGCCACCAGATTGGCCAGGCCGCGTCCCAGCCAGCCTCCCGCCGCGGCGAGCCGCCTCGCGGCCTCCCCGTCTCCCGCGGCGGCAGCCACCACCAGGTGCTCCCCGCGCGGCACCTCCCCCCCGGCGGCATGAGCCACCGCCCCCAGCGGATCGGCCGCGGCCAGTTCCCGGGCCGACCGGCCCAGGCTCGTCCCGGAGACCAGGGCCTCCCAGCAGCCGCGGCGGCCGCAGGCACAGAGCGGGCCTGCCGGGTCCAGCACCAGGTGGCCCATCTCGCCGAGGAAGCCCCGGCCGCGCTCGACCCGGCCCTCGATCACCAGGCCCCCGCCGATGCCGGTGCCCAGGCCGACGAACAGCACCATCCGGCCGCCGCTGCCCGCCCCCAGACGCGCCTCGGCCAGGGCGGCCAGGTTGGCGTCGTTGTCCACCAACACCGGGAGGCCGGTCGCCCTCGCCACTTCCGGGCCGAGGGGCACCGCAGGGCCGGAGGCGTGCGGACTCCACACGAGGCGCCCGTTCACGTGATCCACCAGACCGGCGCAGCCGATCCCCACCGCGGACACCTCCGGGCCGAGCAGCGGCGAGATGGCGGCGACGACCGCTTCCGGGATGGCGCCGGCCCGGGCCGGCGCCGGGCGCACCCCCGCCGGGTCGCCGCCGCCGGACTCGTCGAACACCCCGAAGACCAGGTTGGTGCCGCCGCAGTCCACCGCGATCACCGCCACTGCCCGCCCTCCCTGCCGGCGCGCTCGCCCATGGGGCCATAGTGCCACCTTCCGTCCGCTCGGGCCGGCAACCGTCCTGTCCGGGACTCCGACGCCGGGGAAAGACGAGAATCATGTATAGGGAATATGAGTTGAGATATAGCAGGTTTATGTCTATGCTTCTGCATAAGCAGCAGACAAGAGGAGGTATACGACATGGATCTGGTTCGCTTCGACCCCTTCTCGCTGCTCAGCGAGATGGATCGTCTCTTCGAGCGCGGCGTTGCCGCCACCCCGACCTGGGCCCCCCGCATCGATGCCTTCGACCGCGAGAAGGACCTGGTCATCCGGGTCGAACTCCCCGGGGTCAAGCCCGAAGAGGTCGACATCACCGTCGAGGACCGCACCCTGACGATCAGCGGCAAACGGCAGTTCGAGGAAACCGAGGAACTCGGGGGCTACCACCGCCGTGAGATCTTCACCGGCGAGTTCAGGCGCACTCTCGTCCTGCCTGAAGGGTTGAACGCCGAGGAGATCACCGCCAAGTCGGAGAACGGCTTGCTCAGCGTGATCATCCCCCGGCGGCCCGAAGTCCTTCCCCGCAAGGTCAAGGTGGACGTCGCCTCCTGACCATCCCTCCCTCAGAGCGACGTACCTGCGGAGGCCCGCTCCCCGGCGGGCCTCCGCCGCGTCACCGGGAGCCCCCCGGGACACCGCCCCCCTCTCTTCCCGGCTTCCACCCCAGCACGCCGCGATACCACAGCCGGTACTGCAGCACCTCGCCGGGGTCGCGGTGCTCCTTTCGGAAGCGGGCGAGACCCGACTCCAACTCACCCGGGGGCAGCAGCTGCAGCGTGCTGACAAATCCCCCCCTTACCGCCGCCTCCCAGTCGCCGGCACATCGGGACACCGACTCGGTTTCGGCTATCTGGTGCACCTCCCGCATCCCGAGCGCCCACAGGCGAGCTTCAACCAGATCGGGGGGCGGAAAGCGGGCCTCGTCCAGGGGCGCGATCGAGGGGAACCACCGCGCCAGCAGGCTCTGGCGGAAATGGCCTGGAGCGAAGGTCCAGGCGGCCAGCAGGCCCCCGGGGCGGAGCACCCGGGCCGCCTCGCCGAGCATCTGCTCCCAGCCGCCGTATTGCAGCGAGACATGGAAGTAGAGCAGGTCGGCGGCCCCGTCCGCCAGCGGCAATTGCCTGCCGTCCCCCACCAGCGCCGCCACCTCGCCGCGGCGCGCCGCCCCGGCCATCGCCGGAGAGCGGTCGACCACCACCGCCCGCGCCCCCATGGCGGCGAAGACGGCGGCGTGGTCGCCCCGGCCGCCCCCCACGTCGACCGCCACCGCCCCGGGACCCAGACCGGCGCGCTTCGCCGTCCGGGCCGCCCGGGCCCGGGCCGCCTCGCCGCCGCGCCGGTGGGCGTAGCCGGCCGCCAGGCGCTCCAGGTCGATCTCAGCCAAGGCGCACCGCCCGTCCGGTCAGACGGAAGAAGCCGACGTTGCAGCACAGGGTGTCGCCTACCCGCCAGGACAGGGCTTGTGGCTGATGCACATCCCCGAAGTAGTGGCGGGCCGGGCGGCAGGCGAGCAGGTAGTCCAGGATGGCCGGAGACCCCTTGCTGCGCCCGCCGATGACGTCACGGCTCAGCGGCGCCACGGCGGGGGCGGCATGGGTGCAGAGCACGTCCACCGCGCCGAGGCCGGCCAGCCGCGCCGCCAGGCTCTCCTCCGGCACCTCGCCCGGCACTCCCAGCCGGGAGGGCCCACCGCCGACGATGCCCACCCGCCGCCCTTCGATCTCCACCACATCGCCGTCGACGTACCGCACCCCGGCCGGCAGGCACCGCCGCAGCAGGTCGGGGTGATCGGTGTTGCCGTAGGTGACGTAGGCATCGGCGCCCTCGAGGGCCCTCGCCAGGTCGGTGTAGACCGCCTCGACCAGGGACTCGAAGCGCGCCCGGGTCTCCTCCTCCCGCCCGGCGACGAAGGCTCGCCAGCGCTCCCGGGCCGCCCCGTGCCCGGCGCGCCGCCGCTGCTCGAGGACCTCGAGCACCAGGTCCCGGCCCAGCAGATCGGCGAGCAGTCCCTCCCCGCTCCGGTAGTCGACCAGGTTGAGCAAGTCGCCCAGCACCACCAGCGCCTCTCCCCGCCGGGCAACCCGGGCCAGAGCGTCGAAGTTGCCGTGGACGTCGGCGACCAGCAGCATCAGGGCACGCTACCGCGCCCGGGGGCTTCGTCGGCGAGAGCGGCCTCGATCTCCCGGCGCACCGCCGGGTCGGCCTCGCCACGGGCCGCCGCCCGCAGCGCTACCTGCGCCTCACTGCCCCCCAGCCGGCCCAGGGCCCAGGCGGCGTGGGCCCGCAGGAGGGGGTCGGGGCTCACCAGGAACGCCGCCGCCGCCTCGATCGCTCCCTCTCCCCCGGCGTTCCCCAGGGCCACCAGGCCGTTGCGCCGCAGGTAGCGGGGCTGCCGTCCCGGCAGGTAGAAGTGGGCGAAGCGGCGAAGCAAGTCGGTGTCGCTCATCCGCAGCATCTCGATCAGGGCAACCCGCCCTTCGCCCCGCCCCCCCGCCGCCCGCAGGGCCCGCCCCCCGGGCGGGCAGGCCTCCAGGCAGGCGTCACAGCCGTAGAGGCGGTCGCCCATGGCCCGGCGCCACTCCCGCGGGATCGCCCCCGGCGCCTGCATCAGGTGGGCCAGGCAGCGCCGGGCGTCGAGCACCCCCGGGGCCACCAGGGCCCCCGTGGGGCAGGCCGGCAGGCAGGCGGTGCAGGTGCCGCACCCCCGAGCCATCGGAACGTCGGGACGGAGGACGGCATCGGTGGCCACACTCCCCAGCAGCAGCCAGGGCCCCTGCCCCGGGGCGAGCACCATGGTGCTCTTGCCCCACCACCCGATTCCCGCCCGGACGGCGGCCGCCCGGTCCACCAGGCGGGCGTCGTCGCAGAGCAGGGCCGCCCGGTGGCCGGCCGACTCCAGGACGGCGGCCAGAGCACCGAGCGCCGCCCGCAGCGGGCGGTAGTGATCGCCGGTGGCGAAGCGAGCCACCTTGCCCGTCCCCGGCGACGCCGGCCCGGGACTGCCTGCCGCCGGGAGGTAGCCCGCTGCCGCCACCACCAGCGACTCTGCCCACGGAAAGGACGCCCGCGGGTTGGTGGCTCGGGCCGGGTCGGCGTAGCCGAACCTCATCCTGCCGTGGAGCCCGCCGGCCACCCGCTGCCCCATGTCCCGGAGGGTCTCGGGGAACGGCGCCGCCGATGTGAAGCCCACCGCGGCCAGTCCGGCGCGGGCGGCGGCAGCGCGCAAGACGGCAACCAGATCCACCCCACCAGGGTAGGAGCGCTCAGCCGGCGGCCGCCCGCGGCACGAGGCGGAGTTGAGGAACCAGGCCGCACCCGGCCAGTGTCTCGAGGGCAGCGGCCTGCTCCCCATCGACCTCGACGAAGCCGGACACTTCAGAGAGCAGGTGGGTAACCACGCAGTCCCGGCACACCGCGGTGTGCTGGGCGGCGCACTCGTTGCAGTCGATGAGCATGGCACCTCCTTCGTCGCCGGCGGCCCTCGCGGCCCTCACTTGGTCAACATAGGGAGCGACTGCGACAGAATCGGCCGATCCGGCGGCGGCTCCCCCCTCACCGCCGGCGAGACCAGTCGCGCAGCGCCTCGGACCACAGCGACACCACCCCGGCGCTCTCCGAGGCTTCCCGCACGGCCCGGTCGCTGCTCACCACCACCCGAGCCCCGGCGAGCCCGGCGGCCAGACGAACGATCTCCTCGTCGGCCCCGCCTTCCCCCGCAGTGAACCGAACCTCCACCGGCCCGGCGGTGGGGGCCTCGGCCACCGGGCCCAGGCCGGAGTCGAACACCGCCAGGACCCTCATAGGCCCCCGGGCCACTTGCTGCAACCGGGCGAGGACCATCAGCAGACGGTGGCGCGCCGCCGCCGGATCGGTCTTCGCCGCCAGTTTGAAGGCGGCGTTGTACCCGTCGACCAGGACCGCGGTGGCCTCGGTCCGGGCCACCAGCCAGCCGACTGCCTCCCTGCGGTCGGGCCTCACCCCCTCGGGAAGCCGCAGCAGGTCCTCCGGCCCGCCGCCTGTTTCGGCAGTGGCGGCGCCGGGCAGGCGCGCTACCCCTGCCGTCCAGTCGAGATGGGCCGCCATAGAGAGCGGATCGTCGGCCCACCGCGTCGTGCCGACCCCTTCGGCCAGCGCCGCCTCGGCCGCCGCCCGGCGGCGCTTCTCCTCCGCCAGGCCCTCTCGCAGGCGCCGCAACTCGCCGCGGGCCGCGTCCCGCTCCGCTCCGGCCTCCTGCCACGCGGCGCGCCACCGTCCCGCTTCGGCTTCGAGCACCCCGTCGGCTCGGGCGCTGGTCGCCTGCACCGCCTTCCTCGCGGCGCGCTCCTCCGCCAGGGCCGCCTCGGCGGCGCGCTGGGCCAGGAGGCCCGCCTCCCGCTCGGCCCGGGCCCGCTTCTTCCACTCGGCGGCCTCGGCCTCGGCGGCTGCCAGACGACCCGCCAGTTCGTCCTCCGCCTCCCGGGACTCGTCGCCGCCCGCCCCGGCGGCCAGAGCGAGGAGGCGCGCTACCCACCCCGGGGGCCGGAGCAGCAGAAGGGCCGAGGCCTGGTCGGGCCCGGCGGCCTTGACGTCGGCGTCGGGCCAGGCCTCCAGAGCCTTCTCCCGCAGCCACTCGTAGCGATCGATCCCCTTGAGCAGCGAGAGGGCCAGCGGCGGGGGAAGCGGCAGCGGACGGCCCGCCACCCGCCGCAGGTCCGCCGGCACCTGATCGGCATCGAGATCGCGCAGGGCCTTGGCCGCTGCCTCGAGGGCGCGGCGGCAAAGGCGCTCTCCCATTGGATCCACGGCGCCAACTTAGTGACCCCGCGGGCCGTTATGGCCCGGTGCCACCCTCTCCCGTAGGCTGGCGCCATGAACCTCAGTCCCTTCCGCGCCCTGCTGGCCGGCGCGTTGCTCGCCGCCGCCTGCTCCGACGCCGCCGGGCCATTCGCCACGACCCGTCCCCCGGCCACTACCGACGCCGCCTCCACCACCACGGCCGCGCCCTCCTCGACCACCACCACCTTCGCCGCCACCACCGCGCCGGCCACCACCTCCACCGCCGGGACGGCGTCGTCGCTCCTCGCCGGCCTGGGCGATCCCTACTTCCCGACGCTGGGCAACGCCGGGTACGACGTAGAGCACTACCTGCTCGACCTGGTTGTCGACCCGGAGGACAACTTCATCCGGGGCGAGGCCACCATCACCGCCGCCGCCACCTCCGGCCTGGAGGCCTTCCACCTGGACCTGCTGGGCCTCACCGTGGACGCCGTCGCCGTCGACGGGGCCCCGGCCGCCTATTCCCGAGACGGGGCCGAGTTGATCGTCCGCCCCGACGCCGCCATCCCCGCCGGCGAGGACTTCGTGACCACGGTGGCCTACCACGGCACCCCGGAGAACCTCTTCACCCTCGGCTTCCCGCTGGGCTGGGTGGACACGGGAGACATCACCTATGTGGTCGCCGAACCCGACGCCGCTCGCACCTGGTTCCCGGGCAACGACCACCCCTCCGACAAGGCGGCCTTCACCTTTCGCCTCACCGTCCCCTCCGGGCTGACGGCGGCGGCCAACGGCACCCTGGTCGAGACGGCCGGCGCCGGGGAGGCCACCATCTTCGTCTGGGAGATGGACCGGCCCATGGCCACCTACCTGGCCACCGTGGTCATCGGCGACCTGGTTCTGATCGAGCAGGAAGGCCCCGGTGGGGTGCTGCTGCGCGACTACCTGCCCGCCGACATGGGGGACCAACTGCCCGGCCCCCTGTTGCGGGTCCCCGAGATGCTCGACTTCTACGTCGCCCTCTTCGGCCCTTACCCCTTCGCCGAGTACGGCCACGCCGTCGTCCCCGGACTGCCCGGCGCCCTGGAGAACCAGACGCTGTGCGTGTTCGGACGCGAGGTGCTGGAGTCCCACGCCGGCGGCTTCGGGCGGCCCACCGTCGAGGAGATCGTGGCCCACGAACTGGCCCATCAGTGGTACGGCAACAGCGTCACCCCGGCCACCTGGAACGACATCTGGCTGAACGAGGGCTTCGCCACCTTCGCCCAGTGGCTCTGGGTGGAGCGGGACCTGGGACGGGAGGCCTACGACGCCACCATCACCGGCAACCACGGCTTCCTGGCCGAGGCGCCGCATCCCGCTCCCGGGGATCCCGGTCCTTCGGGACGGGAGATGTTCCACTACAGCGTCTACCTGCGGGGCGGCCTCACTCTGCACGCCCTGCGGGTCGAAGTGGGCGACGACACCCTCTTCGCCATCCTGCGAGCCTGGGCCGCTCGCTACGCCTACGGCAACGGGTCCACCCCCGAGTTCATCGCCCTGGCCGAGGAGATCAGCGGCGCCGACCTCGGCGCCCTGTTCGACGCCTGGCTGTACGCCGCGGAGATCCCTCCGCTGCCGTGAGGGTGGCGCCCCCCGGGCGGTACGCTGGGCCGGCCGAGCAGGAGAGCCCCGGGTGGCAGCCAACCGAGCGGCCGGAGAATCGAGGCGCTCATGAGGGCGCGCCCCGCCGCGCACGCCTTCGTCGTGCTCGGGGCCACGGGAGACCTGGCCACCCGCAAGCTGCTCCCCGCCCTCTACCACCTCTCCGCCGACCACGGCTTGGAAACGGTAGTGCTGGGGGGAGGCACCCGCGACCTGGGGGACGAGGAGTTCCGCCGCCGCTCCCGAGAGGCGCTGACCGCCGCGGGCTACGGGGGCGAGGCCGCCGCCGCGTGGTGCTCCCGCCACCTGCACTACTTTCCCCTGCCCGCCGACGGGAACTTCGGTCCCCTGGCCTCCCGCCTCGCCGCCCTCGAGGCGCAGCACTCCCTGCCCGGCAACCGGGTCCTGTATCTGGCCCTGCCCCCGCAGGCCTTCCCGGCCGCCATCTCGGGCCTCGGCGCCGCCGGCCTGGCTCACTCCCGGGGGTGGACCCGGCTGGTGATCGAGAAGCCTTTCGGCAGCGACCTGGCCACGGCCGGCGCCTTGAACGAACTGGTGCACCACCACTTCACCGAGGACCAGGTGTTCCGCATCGACCACTACCTGGGCAAGGAGACGGTGCAGAACCTGCTGGTGTTCCGCTTCGCCAACCCCCTCTTCGAGGCCTCGTGGAACCGTGACCGCGTCGCCCGGGTCGAGATCACCGTTGCCGAGGACTCCGGAGTGGGTACCCGGGGCCGCTACTACGACGGAGCCGGGGCCATACGCGACATGCTGCAGAGCCACCTCACCCAGCTGCTGACCTTGGTGGCCATGGAGGCGCCGGTCTCCATGGCCGCCGATGCGGTGCGGGCGGAGAAGGTGAAGGTACTGCGCAGCATCAGGCCTCTGGACCCGGCGGCGGTGGTCCTGGGCCAGTACGCCGCGGGAGGGGGCACCGCGCCCACCCTCCCCGCCTACCGCGACCTCGATGGGGTGGCCCCCGGCTCGAACACCCCCACCTACGCAGCCGCCACCTTGTTCGTGGACAACTGGCGCTGGCAGGGCATCCCTTTCCACCTCCGCACGGGCAAGGGGATGCGAGAACGCCTCACCCAGGTGGCGGTGACGTTCCGTCCCCCTCCGGTGTGCCTCTACCACGGCCGCTCCGACCCCTGCGTGGCCCACTCCAATGTGCTCTACCTTGACCTTCAGCCCGATGAAGGGTTCCGGCTCGAGATCGAGGTCAAGGAGCCGGGCCCCACTTCTCGCCTGCGGACCGTGCCGTTGCGCTTCGCCTATGCCGAGGCCTTCGGCCGGGTGCCCGAGGCTTACGAAACCCTCCTGCTCGACGTGGTGGAGGGAGACCAGACCCTCTTCGTGCACGCCGACGAGGTCGAGGAGTCGTGGCGTCTCTACCAGCCTCTGCTGGATTCTGATCTCCCGGTGCACGCCTACCCCGCCGGGTCCTGGGGCCCGGCCGCGGCGCGCGACCTGCTGCTCGATGCCCCCAACTGGGCGGCGGGAGGCTGAACTCCTCCCCGCGGGGGAGGCCGGCGCACCTCCGGGCCGGATCCCACCTCGGGCGGCTATCCTCGCCGCCGACCGGAAGGGACCTCTGCCATAGCCGCGCGCCGCCGCACCTTCACCTCAGAGTCGGTCTCCATGGGTCATCCCGACAAGGTGGCCGACCGCCTCGCCGACGCCGTCCTCGACCACGTCGTGGCCGCCGACCCGCCCGCCCGGGTGGCCTGCGAGACCCTGGTCAGCGGGCACCGCGTCATCGTCGCCGGCGAAGTCAGCGCCTCACCCGCTCCCTCCCGCGGCGACCTGCGCCGCCTGGTGCGCCGCACCCTCGCCGCCGTGGGTTACGACTCCTGGGACAGCGGCTTCGACCCGGCACGGGCCCGCCTGCACCTCTACTTACGCCGCCAGTCGCCCGACATCGCCCGGGCCGTCGACGGCGACGGGGAGCTCGGGGCCGGCGATCAGGGGATGATGATCGGCTACGCCACCCGGCAGACCCCCGAGTTGATGCCGCTGCCCCTGGTGCTCTCGCACCGCCTGGTAGCCCGCCAGGCGGCGGCCCGGGTGCAGGGCCTCATCCCCGGGCTGCGGCCCGATGCCAAGGCGCAGGTGACCGTGGCCTACGAGGGGCGACGCCCTCTGGAAGTCGAGGCCCTGGTGCTCTCCACCCAGCACGCCCCGGAGTGGAACCGGCGCCAGCCCGAACTGGCGGATGAGGTCGCCGCCCGGATCCTCAAGCCCGCTCTGGGCGATTGGTGGCACGACGGCATCGTGGTGCACGTCAATCCCGGCGGCCCTTTCTGCCTCGGCGGGCCGGCGGCCGACACCGGCCTCACCGGGCGCAAGATCATCGTGGACACCTACGGCGGCTGGGCGCCCCACGGCGGCGGGTCCTTCTCCGGCAAGGATGCCACCAAGGTCGACCGCTCCGCCTCGTACATGGCCCGCCACGTGGCCAAGAACGTGGTCGCCGCCGGGCTGGCCGCCGAGTGCGAGGTGCACTTCTCCTACGCCATCGGCGTGGCCGCCCCCACCTCGGTGTCGGTGGACTGCTCCGGCACCGAGGCCGTGCCCGAGGAGCGCATCGAGGCGGTGATCCGTGAGGCCTTCCCCCTCACCCCGGGCGGGATCATCGAGTACCTCGGCTTGCGCCGCCCCATCTTCGAACCGGCCTCCTTCCACGGCCATTTCGGGCGCACCCCCGGCGAGGCGGGCGAAGGCACCTTCTCCTGGGAGAGCACCCACCGCGCCGCCGACCTGGCCGCCGCCTGCGGCCTCGCCGCCCCCGCCTCATGAGCGGGGCGGTCCGGGGGTCGGTGGCTCCGGGGTTCGAACCCGTGGCCGAGGCCTTCGCCGCCAACTTCGTCGGGCGCGGCGAGGTGGGCGCCGCCTTCTCCGCCTTCGTCGCGGGAGCACCGGTCGCCGATCTATGGGGCGGTGAGGCCCGCCCCGGCGTCCCCTGGGAAGCGAGCACCATGGCGCCGGTCTTCTCCACCACCAAAGGGCCCACCACCCTGACCGTGCAGGCCCTCGCCGAGCAGGGGGCACTGGACCTCGACCGCCGGGTGGCCGACTACTGGCCGGAGTTCGCCGCCGCCGGCAAGGACGACATCACCCTCCGCCACCTCCTCACCCACACCGCGGGGGTCATCGACTTCCCCGGCTACGACGCCGTCGTAGGCGACACTTCCTGGTGGCTCGACCTCGACGCCGTGGCCGCCTCGTTTGCCGCCGCCGCCCCCGCCTGGGAGCCGGGGACGGCGCACGGCTACCACGGGGTCTCCTTCGGCCTGCTGCTGGGCGAGGTGGTGCGCCGCGCCACCGGGTCCACCCTGGGAGCCGCCTTCGCCGCACTGGTCGCCCGGCCCCTCGGCCTGGAGTTCCACATCGGGCTGCCGCCTCACCTCGCCGACCGGGTGGCCCGGCTGATCGATGCTCCCCCGGCCACCGATCCGCTGCTGGCCGCCTACCTGGCCCAGTTCCACCCCAGCACCCTCACCGGCCGGGCCCACTTCATCACCGAGACCGGCATCTCTCATCTGGCCGGCCTCTTCAACCGCGAGGAGATGTGGGCCGCCGAGTTCCCCTCGGGCGGGGGCATCGGCAACGCTCGCGCCCTGGCCGCGATGTACGACGCCCTGGCCGACGGCGGTACCCGTGACGGGGTCCGCGTCGTCTCGGAGGAGTCCGTCGCCCGCCATGCCGCCGAAGCCCGGCGGGGGCCGGACCTGGTGCTGCTGTACGAAACCCGCTACGGCCTCGGCTACCAGTTGCCCACGCCGTACGCCGACTTCGGGCCCAGCCCCGCCGCCTTCGGCCACGGCGGCCTGGGCGGCTCGGTGGGCTTCGCCGACCCCGCCCACCGGGTGGCGGTGGGCTACGTGCCCAACCAACTCCATCATGCCGCACCGGGGGAGGTCACCCGGGCCGGGGCGCTGGTCGCCGCACTGTACGAGTGCCTGCGATGACGACCCGGGCAGACGCCCAAGCCTTGGATCGGGCGGACCCGCTCGGCGAGTTCCGGGACCGCTTCGTCATCCCGGAAGGCGGGCCCATCTACCTCGACGGCAACTCGCTGGGCCGCCTGCCCCGGGCCACTGCGGAGACCCTGCGGCGTCTCGTCGAGGACGACTGGGGCGGACGGCTGGTGGAGGCCTGGGAGGAGTGGATCGACCTGCCCCAGCGGGTCGGGGCCCGCCTGGCGCCGCTCCTCGGCGCCGCCGCCGACGAGGTCATCGTGGCCGACTCCACCTCGGCCAACCTGCACCGCCTGGCGGGGGCCGTGCTCGACGCCTACCCCGACCGCCGCACCCTGGTCACCGACGCCGCCAACTTCCCCACCGACCGCTACGTGCTGGCCGGCCTCGCCGCCGAACGGGGCGGGGAACTGCGCCTGATCGACGGCGACCCGGTCGCCGGCCCGCAGGTGGAGGCCGTGGCGGCCGCCCTCGACGACGGGGTGGGCCTGGTCTGCCTTTCCCACGCCGCCTACCGCTCCGCCGCCCTGGCCGACCTGGGGGCGATCACCGCCGTCGTCCACGCCCACGGGGCGCTGATGCTGTGGGACCTGAGCCACTCGGTAGGGGTGGTGCCCATCGACCTGGCCGCGGCGGGCGCCGACCTCGCCGTGGGCTGCACCTACAAGTACCTCAACGGCGGGCCCGGCTCACCGGCCTTCCTGTACGTGCGCCGCGACCTCCAGGAGCGCCTGCGCAACCCGCTGTGGGGGTGGTTCGGGCACGCCGACCAGTTCGCCTTCGAAGCGGGCTTCCGCCCGGCCCCCGGGCTCACCCGCTTCCTGGTGGGCTCCATACCGGTGCTGGGGCTGACCGCCGCCGGGGCGGGCATCGATCTGGTGGCCGAGGCCGGCCTCCCCGCAGTGCGGGCCAAGAGCCTCGCCGCCACCGGGATGATGCTGGCCCTCTACGACGACCGCCTGGCTCCCCTCGGGGTGGGCCTGGGCACCCCGCGACCGGCGGAGCGCCGCGGCTCGCACCTGGCGCTGCTCCACCCCGAAGGCCTCGCCCTGAGCCGCTGGCTGCGGGCCGAAGGCGGGGTGGTGGCCGACTTCCGCCCGCCCGACACCCTGCGCCTGGCGGTCTCGCCCCTGTACACCACCTACACCGAGGTGTGGGATGCAGTGGAGGCCCTGGCCACCGCTCTGGAAAGCGGGGCCTACCGGGGTTACGCCCCCGGCGGCCGGGTGACCTGAGCCCTCAGCGGGCCGCCGGGGTCGGCCGCGGTGCGGACCCGTCCGGCAAGAGACCACTGCTCTGGGATGACGTCTACCAAGCACACCCCCCGTCCGTTCCTGTTCTCCCCCTCCAGGGAGGAGTCCCCGGGTCTTCGAGGAGGAGGGGGTCCGTACCCCAGCCCGAACCCGTCGGGTTCCCGAGTGAGGTCACGCCAGCGTGGGCTGCGGCGCGAATCTGTTACCTGAAGATGGGTTGACTAGGTCAGGTCCCGCGCGGCCTTCCTCGTTCTGGGATACACCCTGAACCTGGATTCGAACGGCTGCTGAGCTCCGCGGAGCGAAGCGTCTTCCGCCTTGCTGCGTTCCTGTAGCCTATGCTACAATGCCACTGAACCTAGGAGCCCGACATGACTTCCCCCATCCGAGTCGACCAGGACACCGACGACCGCATCACCCATGCCGCCCGTCTCCTCGGCGTGACCAAGAAAGCGCTCGTTGCCGAGGCCGTTCAGGCGTACGTCGCGCAGAAGGCTCCGCAACTGGATGAGGGGCTGCGCCATGTCGCTGAACTGCTGGCCCCCACGGGCATTGTTGTCAGTTCCAGCACGATGCGCTCCGTTGCGAATCTGATCGAGCAGCCCCCGGAGCCCACCCCCAGCCTGCGCGAACTGCGAGATGCCTGAGTTGCCCGGCGGGATCAGTCGCCGGATCGGATAGCGCCGCTTGAGACCCCTCTTCCCGCAGGGGACCATCGTCCGCAACCTAGAAGCGGCCGACGATCGCCGCGCCTTCTCCTGCGGCCACCCCGATCTGGATCGCTACTTCCGCGACTACGCCGGCCAGCACTCGCGACGCGGGCTGTCCCGCGTGCAAGTCGCCGTACTCAACGGGGAGATCGTCGGCTACGCGGCGTCGGCTCCAGGCCACATCACCAGCAGCGAACTCCCCAGCGATCTGCGACGTCGACTCCCCCACTACCCACTGCCGATCCTCCGGCTGGCGAGGCTCGCGGTAGCAGAGGAGCACCAACACCGCGGCATCGGAAGCCTCCTGCTCGCGACGGTCCTGCAGCAAGCCCTCGGGCTGCGCGATCAGTATGGCTGTGTGGGCGTGGTCATCGATGCCAAGGCTGAGGCCGTCGGCTACTACGCCACGTTCGGGTTCCAGGTCGTGCCGACAGAGTCCGGACAGATCCAGGGCGGCGCCGCACCCACCACGCAGATGTTCCTGCCCATCGGGACCATCGAGACTGCCCTCCGGCACGACAGCGACAAGTAGCCGAAACGCCCTGCCCCCGGATGCGAGGCAGTCAGAACCCGAAACCGCCCAGCACTTGTAACCCCCAACCGCACCCTGGGCGAGGGTCCCCTTGCTAGGGCGCCTCTCCCGGACCGATCTCCTCGCGCCGCGTGGTCAGCGACTCGATCAGGTCCCGGTCCACCTCGACCCCGATGCCAGGCCGGTCGAGAGGCACCCGCAGCGTCCCCTCCTCCATGGTCCACTCCGGGTCCACGATGTCCCGCTCCCAGTAGCGGCGGCTGGGGCTCAGGTCGCCGGGCAGGGTGAAGCCGGGCAGCGAGGCCAGGGCCACGTTGTGCCCCCGCCCGATCCCGCTCTCCAGCATGCCGCCGCACCACACCGGGATACCGCGGCTCCGGGCCAGGTCGTGGATCTGCCGGGCGGCGGCGTGGCCCCCCACCCGGCCGGCCTTGATGTTGATCACCCGCGCCGCCCCCAGCGAGATGGCGTCGGCCGCCCGCGCCGCCGAGGTGATCGACTCGTCCAGGCACACCGGCGCTTCGATGGCCGCCTGCAGCCGGGCGTGGCCGGTGAGGTCGTCGGGGTCGAAAGGCTGCTCGAGCATCGCCGGGTGCAGGGCGTCGAGGGCCTGCAGCACTCCAAGGTCATCCAGGGTGTAGGCGGCGTTGGCGTCCAGGGAGAGGGGGAAGCCCGCGCCGACCGCCTCCCGGGCTGCCTCGGCAAAGGCCACGTCCTCACCCGGGGCCACCTTCACCTTCACCCGCCGGTAGCCCTCGGCCACCGCCTCCCGGGCCCGGAAAGCCAGCGCCTCCGGCGTGGCCTGGATGCCCAGGGAGATGCCCATCTCCACCCGCTCCCGGGTGCCCCCCAGCAGGCGGGCCAGGGAGATGCCCTGCTCCCGTGCCGCCAGGTCCCAGACCGCCATCTCCGCCGCCGCCTTGGCCATGGGATGCCCCCGGAAGGCTCGCTCCAGGGCCGGCCCCACCTCTTCGGGCCCGGCGAAACGGCGGCCCAGGACCACCGGCGCCGCCCACCGGGTGAGGGCCAACCAGGCGGTGTCCACCGTCTCCGCCGAGTAGGCCGGGAACTCCTCGGCCACGCACTCCCCCCGGCCTGCCTCCCCTTCGGCGTTCTCCGCTTCCACCAGCAGGATGCGCCGCTGGTGGGTGAGGCCGGAGGAGGTGCGGAACGGCTCGCGCAAGGTGAGGGCGATCTCGCGCAGCACCAGGCGGGTGACGGTGATCATGTCCCCGACTCCAGCACGTACAGCGGCGGGTCGCCGCGCCGGAAGCCGGCGACGCAGAAGCCCCTCGCCAGGTAGTGGGTGAAGGCGCGGCGGGTGGCCGCCCGCCATCGCCCCGCCAGGACGGGGTCGCCCGCGGACAGGGCGGAGAAGTCCCCCGGCACCGCCACCCCGATCGGACCGGCCTCGGGCAGGGCTGCGGTCTCCAGGCCCACCACCTCGCGAGGCGGCGCCGGCGCCGTCCCGGCCGGGGCGACCAGCACCCACTCCACGATGAGCCGGTCCGACCCCGCGGTGCCCTGCACCTCGCCCCCGTACATCTCCTGCACGTACTCCACCACCCGGGCGCCCAGCAGGTTCAGGTTGAGGTGGGCGTTTCCCGCCAGCAGCGGGTCGTAGGACCAGTAAGCCCGCTCGACCCCTTGCTCCCGCAGGCGGGCCCGCTGCCAGTGTTTCAGCGCCAGGCCCAGGCCCAGGCGCCGGGCCTCGGGGCGCACCGCCAGGAGGTGCGACCAGTGGGCCAGGCGCCCGTCGCGCGCCGCGGGCATCCCGTACACGAACCCCAGCAGGCGGCCCGCCTCGTCGCAGGCCCCGCCCAGCAAGCCCCCGGCGCGCAAGGTGGCTTCGAGAACGATGGGAAGAACCAGTTCTCGCGGGTCGTTGCCCCACACCGCCTGCTGCACCTCCAAGCAGGCGGCCAGGTCGTCCCCGCCCGCCAGGGGCCGCAACGTCACCCCGGCCGGCAGCCCGGCCGCCTCGCCCGCTCCCGCGCTCACGGGGCGAGCATATCCCGTGATCCCGGGCAGCCCGGCCCGGGCCGGTAGCCTGTGCTCATGCCCGACCCCGGCATGGCGGACTGGGAGGCGGCGGCCGCCGTCCTCGACGCCGCCCCCATATGCCACCTCGCCTTCGTGGAGGCCGGGGAGCCGCGGCTGCTGCCCGCCCTCCACGCCCGCCTCGGCACCACGCTCTACTTCCACGGCTCCCCCGCCGGCGGGGTCATCGGCGCCGCCGCCTCGGGAGAGCCGGTGAGCATCAGCGTGGTGCTGCTCGACGGGGTGGCGGTAGCCCGCAGCGCCTGCCACACCGCCCTCAACTACCGCTCGGTGCTCTGCCGGGGCAGGGGGCGCGCCGTCGAGGATCCCGCCGAGGTCGAGGCCGCCCTGCGGGCCATCACCGACCGGGTCACCCCCGGGGTCTGGGAGACGGGCCGCCGCCCCCGCCCCGAGGAGGTCGCCGCCACCGCCGTTGTTGCGGTCGAGGTGACGGCCTGCTCGCTGCGGATGCGCTCCGGGCCTGCAGTGGAGGACGAGGCCGACCGGGACGGCCCCGGATGGTCGGGGCTGGTGCCGCTGCACCTGCAAGCCGGGCCCGCCCAGGCCGGCCCGGGGGTGCCCCCGGGAACGCCCTCGCCTCAGGTCCTGCCGGGCGCCACGGGGAGATGAGGACGCGTTGGACACCCTGACCCTGGTCCTCTTCATCGCCGGCTTCGCCCTGCTGGTGGTCGGAGCCGAGGCCCTGGTGCGGGGAGCCTCCGGCCTGGCGCGGGCCCTGGGCATCTCCCCGCTGGTGGTGGGCCTCACCGTGGTGGCCTTCGGCACCAGCGCCCCCGAGGGGGCGGTCACCCTGCAGGCCGCCTTCACCGCCAAGGCCGACCTCGCCGTGGGCAATGTGGTCGGCAGCAACATCTTCAACCTGCTCTTCGTGCTGGGGGCGTCGGCCCTGGTGGTGCCGCTGGTGGTGAGCCAGCGCCTGGTCAGGCTCGAGGTGCCCCTGATGATCGGGGCGGGCGGCCTGGTGCTGGTGCTGGCCCTCGACGGCGGCCTCGGCCGCCTCGATGGGGCGATCCTCTTCGCCGGGATCCTCACCTACACCGTCTATGCGGTGCGGCGCGGGCGCCGGGAGACCGTCGAGGTGGCCGCCGAGTACGAGAGGGAGTACGGGGCCCGCCCCCGCTCGACCCGCCGGACCCTGCTCGACGTGGCACTGCTGCTCGCCGGCCTGGGCCTGCTGGTCCTGGGGGCGCGCTGGCTGGTCGACGGGGCCGTGGAAGTGGCCACCGCCCTGGGGGTGAGCAGCCTGGTGATCGGCCTCACCATCGTGGCCGCCGGCACCGGCCTGCCCGAAGTGGCCACCTCCCTGGTGGCCGCCATCCGGGGGGAGCGCGACATCGCCGTGGGCAACGCGGTGGGCAGCTGCCTGTTCAACCTGCTGGCGGTGCTGGGCCTGGGCGGATTGCTGGCACCGGAGCCGGTGGCGGTGGCCCCGGCGGTGCTCCGCTTCGACCTGCCGGTGATGCTCGGGGTGAGCCTGGCCTGCCTGCCCATCCTCTTCATCGGCCACAACATCTCGCGCGGCGAGGGCACCCTGCTCCTCGGCTACTACGCCGCCTACACCGCCTATCTCGTCCTCCAGGCCGAGCAGCACGCCGCCCTGCCCGCTTTCGGGCGCGTGATGCTGCTGTTCGTCATCCCGCTGACCGCCGTTACCTTGCTCATCCTCACCTGGCGCTTCCGGCGCTCCCGCCGCCCGGTGGCCGAGCCGGGCTGATGCCCCGGCCGCGCACCGGGCGGCTACGGTGAGAGAGTGCCCCCCGCCCCGGCCGAGACCATCACCAGCACTTCCAACCCCCGACTGAAGGGGCTCGTTCGCCTTCGGGAGCGACGGGAGCGCGATCGTCGCGGCCTCTTTCTCATCGAGGGCTACCGCGAGATACAGAGAGCCGTTGCCGGAGGGGTAGCCCTGACCGAGGTCTGGTGCTGCCCTGCTCTCTATCTGGGCAAGAACGAACCGGGTCTGGTCGCCGCCGCCCGAGCCCGGGACGCCGAGATCGTCGAGGCGGCAGAGGCCCCCTTCCGCAAGGCCTCCTACCGGGATCGCCCCGAGGGCCTCCTCGCCGTGGCCCGCCAGTTCCCTACCCGGTTGGACGACCTCGACCTGCCCCCCGATCCCCTGCTGCTGGTGGTCGAGGGCATCGAGAAGCCGGGGAACCTCGGCACCATGATGCGTACCGCCCAAGCCGCCGCGGCGGCCGCGCTCATCGTGTGCGACCCCACCACCGACCCCTTCAACCCCAACGTGGTGCGGGCCTCGCTGGGAACCCTCTTCTCCCTGCCGCTGGCCGTGGCGGACACCCCGTCGGCCATAGCGTGGCTGCAAGACCAGGGAATCCGCACCGCGGCCACCACCCCGTCGGCGGCCGACCCCTACTGGGATGCCGATCTCACCGGGTCGGTCGCCCTGGTGGTGGGCAGCGAGCAGTACGGGCTCTCGACCGCCTGGCTGGAGAACGCCACCCAGCGCCTGCTCATCCCCATGCCGGGCACGGTGGACAGCCTCAACGCCGCCATGGCCGCCGGCATCGTCCTGTTCGAAGCGGTGCGCCAGCGTGCCGCAGCCTCCGCCGATCGCCGCCCACCGCACGGTTCGTGAAGAACCCCGCTGCTTCTAGCCGAACGGCCGAGGCGCTCTCCTGTTGTGCAAGAATGGCACCCGGTTCACAGGAGGCACCATGGTGGAAGAGGGCTTCTGGTTCGACCCGCTCGTCTTCGGCAAGCGCCTGCGGCACTACCGCCGCCTGCGAAACCTGACCCTGGCCCAGTTGGGTGATCGCGTCGGCAAACAGGCCTCCTTCCTCTCGATGCTGGAGAGCGGCAAGCGCGAGCCGCGGCCGCAGTTCGTCGAGCAGTTGGCGCAGGCGCTCGACGTGCGCGCCGCCGATCTCCTGCGCGCCGACCCGCCCGATAGGCGCTCCCGTCTCGAGGTGGCCCTGGAGCGCGCCCAGACCGAGCCCCTGTACGAGCGTCTCCACCTGCCGCCGCTGAAGGCTACGGCCTCCCTTCCCGACGCCGCCCTGGAGCACCTGGTGGGCCTGTATGCCGAACTGAAGCGAGCCTGCGCCCCCTCCACCCCCACCGTCCAGGAGGCCAGGCAGGCCGCCGCCGAGTGGCGGGAGGAGGTGCGCCGCCGCGACAACTACTTCGAAGAGGTCGAGAAGATGGCCGCCGAGGCGCTGCGCACGGCCGGCTACCCCGGGACCGGCGCCGTAGCGCAGCGCACCCTCACCGACCTGGTGGCCCACTTCGGCTTCACTGTGCAGCAGGTGCGCGATGTTCCTGCCTCGGCGCGTTCGGTCAGCGACCTGCGGGACCGGGTCATATACATCCGCCAGCGGGATGTGCTGCGCACCCGTGAGGCGCGGTCGGTGATCCTCCAGACCCTGGGTCACTTCGCCCTGGGGCACCCCGACCCCGAGGACTACGCCGGCTACCTGCGCCAGCGCACCGAGGCCAACTACTTCGCCGGGGCCGTGCTGGTCCCCGAGGAGGCCGCCCTCGCCCTGCTCGAAGAGGCGAAGGCCGACGGCGACATCTCGGTGGAAGACCTCAAGGAAGTCTTCTACGTGTCCTACGAGATGGCCGCCCACCGCTTCTGCAACCTGGCGACCCGGCGCCTCGACCTGCCGGTGCACTTCGTGCGTTCCGACGCCCAGGGCACCATCTGGAAGGCGTACGAGAACAACGGGGTGCCCTTCCCCACCGCCCCCGACGGGGCGGTCGAGGGAGAGCGCTTGTGCCGGGAGTGGGGCACTCGCCAGGTCTTCCACAGCGAAGACGTCTTTGCCATCCACTACCAGCACACCACCACTCCCCACGGCGAGTTCTGGTGCGCCACCCACGTGGAAGCCGACCGCCAGCCACACCACGCGGTGACGGTGGGCTGCGAGGCCGGGGATGCCCACTACTTCCGGGGCGGCGACACCGAGCGCCGCTCGGCCTCCAACTGCCCGGACGGGCCCTGCTGCCGACGGCCCGGCCGCCGCCTCGCCGCCCGCTGGGATGGCTGGGCCTGGGCCTCACCCATCAGTCACAGCCACGTCCTGGCCGCCCTGCCGTCCGGCGTGACCGGCACCGACACCGCCGAGATCTACGAGTTCCTGGAGCGGTACGCCCCGGAGGGGTGAGTCGAGTCCCCCTCGCATGGGGATGGGAGGGGGCAGGGGAAGGGAAGCACGCGCCTGCCGCCCTTCCATTTCCCTCCCCGGTACCATATGCTCTACCATATGGTCATGGCCCGTAGACAGGTTCTGGTGCAGCTCGACGACGACCTCGTGGCGCGCCTGGATGAGTTGGCGGAACGATTGGCGGTGAGCCGGTCCGCTCTCATGCGGAGAGCCGCTCTCGCCCTGCTGGAGCGGGCGTGGGAGCTGGAGGCCGAGCAGATCACGATCGCGGCTTACCAGCGGCAGCCTCAGGATCCCGCCTGGGTAGCCACGGCTACTCGCCCGGCGGCGGAGACGGCGCCGGAGTGGTAGCCCGCAACGAGATCTACTGGGCAAACCTGGACCCGCCGAGCGGACGTCACCCGGTGTGTGTCCTGACCCGCACGGCCGTCATCCCAATGCTGCACACGATTGCGTGCGCCGCCATCACCCGCACGATTCGCGGAATCCCCGCCGAGGTCGAAGTCGGCCGGGCCGAGGGCCTCTCCCACCCCGGAGTCATCAACTGCGACACCATCATGGCCGTCCCGAAGGCGATCCTGGACTCCGAACCGCTGGGAAAGCTGGACGTCGTCAAGCAAGCCGAACTCGACCGCGCCCTGCGCTTCGCTCTGGACATGACCCACTGAGGCCGCCCCGGATCTCAGGAGCCGGTACCACCGTCCTTAGCTTGCCGGGCCTTGCTCTGCCGCTGCCCCCCGCCCTTCATTGACAGCGAACACCTGTTCGCCCTAGGGTCGGGGCCGTGGCTCCTTCGGTGCAACGCTGCTTCGACGATCTGGGCACCTCCCTGGCCGAGGTGCCTTTCTGCGTCATCGACCTCGAGACCACCGGAGGCTCCCCCACCGGGTGCGGCATCACCGAGATCGGCGCCCTGCGGTTCAAGGGCGGCGAACCCGACGGCACGTTCCACACCCTGGTCAACCCCCGGCAGGAGATCCCAGCCTTCATCACCATCATGACCGGCATCACCCAGGCGATGGTCATCGAGGCCCCGCCCGTTGAGGAGGTGCTGCCCAGCCTGCTCGAGTTCGTGGGCGACTCGGTGGTGGTCGGCCACAACGTGCGCTTCGACCTCTCGTTCCTGAACGCCGCCGCGGAGCGCCTCGGCTACGGCCGCCTGCCCAACCGGGCGGTGGACACCCTCGCCCTCGCCCGCCGACTGATCCGCAGCGAGGTCCGCGACCTCACCCTGGGCACCCTGGCCGCCTACTTCCGCTCCCCGGTCACCCCCAGCCACCGGGCCCTGGAAGACGCCCGGGCCACCGCCGGGGTGCTGTGGGGCCTGCTGGAGCGGGCCGGCGGCCTCGGGGTGACGCACCTGGAGGATCTCCTGCAGTTGCCCACCGCTCGGGGAGCGGCGCACTACGCCAAGATCCGCCTCGCCGACTCGCTCCCCCGCCGTCCCGGGGTGTACTTGTTCCGCGACCGGGCCGGCGAGGTCTTCTACGTGGGCAAGGCGGCCAACCTGCGCACCCGGGTGCGGTCCTACTTCTACGGCGACGACCGACGCCGCGCCGACCAGATGCTGCGCGAACTGGCGGCCATCGACCACCGGGTGTGCGCCACCGAACTGGAGGCCGAGGTGGCCGAACTGCGCCTCATCAGAGCGCACCGCCCCCGCCACAACCGCCGCTCCCGCCCCACCCCGGCGCCCCACTGGCTGCGCCTGACCGACGAGGCCTTCCCCCGCCTCGCCCTGGCCCGCGGCGTGCGTCCCGGCGAGGGCCTGCTGCACCTCGGCCCGTTTCGCGGCCGGCCCGCCGCCCGCCTGGTGGCCGAGGCCGTCTGGGATGCCCTGCCGCTGCGGCGCTGCTCCGGTCCCCCCGGCCGACGCGAGGCCCCCTGCGCCCCGGCGCAACTCGGGGTGGCCCTGTGCCCCTGCGACGGCGCCCTGGACCCGGTCGCCTACCGACGGGTGGTGGACCGCCTGGTGGCCGGGGTGGAAGACAACCCGGCGACCCTGCTCCAACCTCTGGCCGAGAAGGTGGCCGCCCTGGCCCGCGACGGGCGCTTCGAAGAGGCCGGATGGGTGCGAGATCGCCACCACGCCCTGGCGCGGGCCCTCGAGAGGCGGCGGGCCTGGCAGGCTCTCGCCCGGGGCGGCCTGATCTGCGTCGAGCACCCCGAAGGCGGCGGGGCCCTCATCGAGCACGGGCGCCTGGCCGCTTCATGGGAGAGCGGAGGCCGCCCGCCCCTGCTGCCCCTGCCCGACGCTGTGCCGGGCAACCCCCCCGAGGTTCCCTCCGACCCAGGCGATGCCGAGGAGGCCGACATCCTGTGGCGGTGGCTGAGCAAGCCCGGAATCAGGCTGCTGGAAGCGTCGGGGCCGCTGGCCCTGCCGACCCGGCCGGTGGCCCGCCTGGAACGCGTCGACCTCTAGGACGGCGCCGCGCCGAAGGCCAGCCGGATGCCGTGGCGCCGCAGGCCGAAGCGGAACACGGCGTACGAGGCGGCGATGGCCAGGGCCTTCACCCCGGCGGCGATGGCGGTGCGGTAGCCCACGTAGGCGGCCACCGTCTCGCGCCCCAGCAGGTACCAGCCCAGGAAGGCGAGCAGCAGGAACACCACGGCCCACAGCACGGTGATGGCGGCGAAGACCCGCCGCAGGCGCGGCGAGGCTCCGGCCCCCTCCAGAGGCACGAAGTCGTGAGCCAGCCGATGGGCCAGCGATCGCCCGGCGGGCAGAGACGCCAGGAATACCAGGCCCAGCGCCGCCTCCCCCACCACGGGTTGCAGGAAGTAGACGTCGGTGTTGCCCGTGAGGGCCGTCGCCAGTACCCGGGCCAGCAGGGTCACCACCGCCAGCACCAGCAGACCGCTCACCCCGCCCCGAATCATCCGGCGGCCCAGGGCGCCGAGCGACCACACCAGCGCGGCGATCATGCCGCCCCAGACCCCGCCCAGCCAGAAGCCCAGGTAGAAGAGCCCGGTGGGCACCAGCACTCCCTCGACCACCACCGGGAGGGCCCGGCGCACCAGCGCCCCGATCGCCGGGAGGTGGAGCACGGAGAGGGTTGAGACCGTCGGCGCCGGAGCGCTTTCCATGTGGAGGGATGCGGGCACGGGGGTCTCTATCGGTCGCGAGGGCACAGAGTCTGTAGGGGGCTTCGGGAGCCGCCTCCCATCGGGAAGCCGGCCATCCCGGGGACGCCTCGCACCCTACCCCGGCGGCGGACTATGCCAAATCGCGCCGTCGGCCCCGGGCTACTCCCCTCTCAGGTCACCAGCACCACCGGGATCACCACCGCCTTGCGGGACTTCTGGCCGCGGGTGACCCGGTTCACCGCCTGCACCATGCGGCGCCGCATCGCCTCGAGATCTGGGGGACCCCCGGACATGGCGGCCAATTCCTCGGCCACCACCGCCGCCGCCTGCGCCAGCACTGGGGCCGGTTCCTCCACGAAGCCGTGGCTCTCGAGGTCGGGCCCCTCCACGACCTCCCCGCTGCGCCCGTCCACCGCCACCACCACCACGATCACCCCGTCCTCGCACAGGTGCCGCCGGTCCCGGATGATGCCGGTTCCCCCGCCGGCCACCTCCAGGCCGTCCACGAACACCTGCCGGGCGGGCACCGCCCCGCGCTCCACCCGGGTCTCGGCGCCGTCGAGCACCAGGCGGTCGCCGTCCTCACACACGACCACCTCCGGCACTCCCATCTGCCGGGCCAGGGCGGCGTGGGCGCTCAGGTGGCGGTACTCCCCGTGCACCGGCACGAACGCCTTCGGGCGCACCACGTTCAGGAAGGTGCGCAACTCCTCCTGGGCCCCGTGGCCGGAGACGTGGATGGGGGCGTTGTCCCCGTGGAAGACCCGCGCCCCGAGGCGGAGCAACCCGTTGATGACCCGCGACATCCGAGTCTCGTTGCCCGGAATGGGCCGGGCCGAGATCAGCACCGTGTCCCCTTCCTCGACCTTCACCCAGCGGTGGTCCCCCGAGGCCATCAGCGACAGAGCGGCGAAAGGCTCCCCCTGCGACCCGGTACACACCACCGCGGTGCGGTGCGCCGGCAGAGTCAGCACTTCCTCGATGGGGATCACCGCGTCGGGCGGAATCCGCAGCGGCCCCAATGCCTCCCCGATGGCCACGTTGCGCTGCATCGACCGGCCCAGGAAGGCCACGTAGCGGCCGCAGTCGACCGCCGCCTCCACGATCTGCTGGACCCGGTGCAGGTGACTGGCGAAGCAGGCGGCGATCAGCCGTCCGCGGCTCTCCACCACCAGTTCGTACAGCGGCCGCGCCAGCGACGACTCGCTGGGAACGAAGCCCGGTTCCTCGGCATTGGTGCTGTCGGCCAGGAGCAGACGCACCCCCTGCCGCCCCAGCGCGGCGAACTCGGGCAGGTCGGTGGGCACCCCGTCGATCGGGGTGGGGTCCAGTTTGAAGTCCCCGCTGTGCACCACCAGGCCCTCCGGGGTGTCGAAGGCCACCCCCGCCCCCTGCGGGATGCTGTGGGAGACGGGGATCAGCATGAAGCGGAACGGGCCGTGCTGCACCCACTCCTTCGGAGCCACCGGCCGGAGGTCGGTTGTCAGACCGGCCTCTTCGATCCGGCTGCGGGCCAGTTCAACGGTCAGGGGCGTCCCGTAGACCGGGACCGGGGCCTCCGCCAGCAGGTAGGCCAGGGCCCCCACGTGGTCCTCGTGCCCGTGGGTGAGCACCACGCACTCCAGGTCGCCCCGCCGAGCGAGCACCGAGGCGAAGTCGGGCAGCACGAGGTCGACCCCGAGCATGCCCTCTTCGGGGAACATGAGCCCGCAGTCGATCAGCGCCAGGCGCCCCGCCACCTCCAGCGCGGCGCAGTTGCGCCCCACCTCTCCCAGACCCCCCAGGAAGGACAGGGCGACGCTCATGCCTGCTGGGCCGCCGCCAGCGCTTCCTCCACCGCGGCCACGGTGGCCGCCGCCGCCGGCACCAGGGGCAGGCGCGGCACCCCCACCGGGGCCCACAGGCGGTCCATCGCCGCCTTCACCGGGATCGGGTTGGGCTCCAGGAACAGGGCACGGCACAGGGGGGCCAGGGCAAGGTGCAAGCGCCGGGCCTCCTCCAGACGCCCAGCGGCCGCCGCCTCCACCAGTTGCTTCACCTGGATGCCGGCGAGGTGCGCGGCCACGGAGACCACCCCCACCCCCCCTACGGCCATGATGGGCAGGGTGTTGACGTCGTCACCGGAATACACCGCCATCGCCCCCTCCACCGCGGCGACCGTCTCGGTGGTGAAAGCCGGATCCCCGACGGCGTCCTTGACCGCCACGATGCCGGGATTGGCAGCCAGGCGGGCCAGGGTGTCCACCTCGATGCGGCGGCCGGTGCGGGCCGGGATGTTGTAGAGCATCACCGGCAGCGGGCCGGCCGCGGCGATGGCCTCGAAGTGGGCTACCAGGCCTGCCTGCGGCGGCCGGCTGTAGTAGGGGGTCACCGCCATGACCGCATAGCATCCGGCCTCTGCGGCGCGCCGGGTCAGCACCACCGAGTGTGCTGTGTCGTAGGTGCCGGTGCCGGCCACGACGCGGGCGCGCCCCCCTACCGCCTCGACCACGGTGCGGAACAGGGCCACCTTCTCGTCGTCGGACAGCGTGGCCGATTCGCCGGTGGACCCGGCCACCACGATCCCGTCGCTGCCGGTATCCACCAGGTGATGGGCCAGCTCCCACACCCGGGCATAGTCCACCGCCCCGTCGGGAGCGAACGGGGTGATCATCGCGGTCAGCAGGCGCCCGAAGGGGGCGGTCACGACTCCTCCCGGCTTGGCTGCAGCCGACGGTAGCATCCGGCCGCTCGCATCTCAGGGCGGGAATGCTCCGCCACCGCGAGCGGTTCTGAAGGGCGACATGGCGGTCAAGGACATAGGCCAGCAGGCGTTCGGTCTCGAGGTGCTGCAGCGCAGCCACGAGGTTCCCGTGGTGGTGGACTTCTGGGCCTCGTGGTGCGGGCCCTGCAAGGTGCTCGGCCCGGTCCTCGAGAAGGTCGCCGCCGAGCACGAGGGGGCGTTGGAACTGGTCAAGATCGACGTCGACGGCAACCCGGCCCTGGCCTCGCAGTTCGGGGTGCAGAGCATCCCCACCGTCCTCGCCTTCAAGGATGGGCGCCCTGTGGCCCGCTTCACCGGGGCCCTCCCCGAGGATGCGGTGCGCCGGTGGGCGGCCGCTCTGCTCCCCACCGAGATCGATCGCCTGGTCGAGCAGGCCCGCGACGCCGTCCTCGAAGGAGACCAACTCCGCGCCGAAGCCACCTTCCGCCGCATCCTCGACGACGACCCCGGCCACGCCGACGCCGGCACCGGCCTGGCGGCGCTCCTCATCGCCCGGGGCGACACCGCGGAAGCGCTGATCCTGCTGGGCAGGCTGGCGCGGTCGGCCGAAGTCGAGCACCTCGAAGCCGCCGCCCGCCTCGCCGCCGCCCGGGGAGGCGACCTCCACGCCCTCGAGGCCCGGTTGACCGCCGACCCCGGCGACCACCAGGCCCGCCTCGAGCTGGGCCGCGCCCTCGCCGCTCGCAACGAGTACGAACCCGCCCTCGATCACCTGCTCGCCGTGGTGAAGGCCGGTGGGACCACCCGCGACGCAGCGCGCCAGGCCATGGTCGACGTGTTCGGGGTGCTGGGCGTCTCCCACCCCCTGACCCTCGCCTACCGCCGGGCCCTGGCCAGCGCCCTGCACTGAGCCCTACGCCAGCAGCGCCTCCAGGCCCACGGTCACCGGTTCCGGCAGCGTCCCCACCCGCCGCACGGCCAGCAGCACCCCCGGCAGGAAGGCCGCCCGGTCGGTGGTGTCGTGGCGGATGGTGAGGGTCTCCCCTTCCGCACCCAGCACGACCTCCTGGTGGGCCAGCAGGCCGGGCAGGCGCACGGCGTGGATCCGCACTCCCTCGACCGCCGCCCCCCGGGCCCCCGCGGCCGTCTCCGCCGACTCCACCGCCCGCTCCTGCCGGCCCCCGGCGGCCGCCATCCCGGCGGCAGTGGCCAGCGCCGTCCCCGAGGGGGCGTCGGCCTTGCGGTCGTGGTGCCACTCGATTATCTCGGCGGCGGCGAAGTGGGGGGCGGCGGCGGCGGCGAAGCGCATCATGAGCACCGCCCCAATGGAGAAGTTCGGCACCACCAGGCAGTTCGGGGGAGCGCTCCCCCAGGTCTGCCGCAAGGAGGCGAGGCGGGGGGCATCGAAGCCCGAAGTGCCCACCACGACGTGCCGGCCCAGGGCACGCCAGAGCGCCAGGTTCCCCTCGACCACCTCGGGCCGGGTGAACTCCACCACCACCTCGGCGGCGCCCACGGCCTCCGGGTCCGTGCCGACACGGATCCCGCCCGCCGCCTGCCCGGCCGCGGCCGGGTCGTAGGCGGCCACCAGGTCGAGGTCCGCCGCCCCGGCCACCGCCTCGCACACCAGGCGGCCCATGCGCCCCGCCGCCCCGGACACCGCCACTCGGATCATCGCACGAACCCTTCCAGCTCCGGGACTTCGAACGGGCCCACCGCCCCCAGAACGCGCGGCGAGGAGAACACCTCCTGTGCCACCCGGTGGACCTCTTCCGCGGTGACCCCCTCTATGGCGGCCACCGTTTCATCCAGCGACAGGTGCCCCACGCCGGTCAACTCGTGGCGGCCCAGGCGGATCATGCGGCTGTTGGTCTCCTCCATCGACAGGGCCAGCGACCCCTTCATGTTCCCCTTGGCTCGCTCCAACTCGTCGGGGGCGACCCCCTCGTCGGCCAGGCGCCCTAGAGCCTGGCGAATCAGGTCCAGGACCTGCGCCACCTGGTGCGGGGTGGTGCCCACATAGATGCCGTAGGCCCCCGAATCGGCGTAAGGCATCCGGAAGGAGTAGACGGCGTAGGCCAGGCCCCTCTCCTCACGGATCTCCCGGAACAGGCGCGACGACATGCCGGCGCCGAGGATGTGATTGAGCAGGCCGAAGGCGAAGCGCCGCCCGTCGCCGCGGGTCAGGGCCTCCCCGCCGAAGACCAGGTGGGCCTGCTCGGTCTCCTTGGTCTTCAACTCCACCCGCGGCACCACCGCCGCCTCCCGGAACTCGTGACCGGCCGGGCCCCCCTGCCAATCCCCGAAGTGGCGCTCGGCCAGGTCCACCACCTGTTCGTGCTCGGCGTGGCCGGCGGCGGCGATCACCACCGACTGCGGCCGGTAGCGACGCTCCCAATAGGCGGCGATCACCTCCCGGCCCATGCCGTTGATGGACTGCTTCGTCCCCAGCACCGGCAGGGCGAGAGCGTGGTCTCCCCAGAGGGCCCGGGCAAACTGGTCGTGGGCTACATCGGCCGGGTCGTCCTCGTTCATGTTGATCTCTTCGAGGACCACGTTGGCCTCCGCCTCGATGTCCTCGGGACGAAAGGCGGGCCGCAGCATCATCTCGGCCAGCAGGTCCATCCCCATGGGCAGATCGTCGTCGCGCAGTTGCGCCCAGAAGCAGGTGTACTCCTTGGAGGTGAAGGCGTTCGAGCGGGCCCCCACCGCGTCGAAGGCCCGGGCGATGTCCTGGGAGGTCAGGCGGGCCGACCCCTTGAAGAGCAGATGCTCCAGGAAGTGGGAGCAGCCGGCCTCGGTGGAGGTCTCGTCGCGGCTGCCGGTGTCGACCCAGCAGCCCACCGCCACCGAGCGCACCGCGGGCATCGTCTCGGTGATCA
>VGBK01000004.1 GCA_016870535.1 Actinomycetota bacterium
CCTGAAGGGCAAGGTGGTGCTGGTCACCGGAGGCGCCTCGGGGATCGGCCGGGCGACGGCCCTGCTCTGCGCGCAGGAGGGGGCCGCCGTCGCCATCATGGATCTGGATGAGGCCGGCGGGGCCGCCGCCGTCGAGGAGGCCAGGGCCGCCGGGGACCGGGCCCTGTTCCTCCCCGGCGACGTGACCGGCGCCGACGACTGCCGCCGGGCGGTCGCCGCCACGGTGGCCGCCTTCGGCGGACTGGACGTGCTGTGCAACAACGCCGGGATCATCCGGCGGGCCGACCTGCTCGCCACCACCGAGGCCGATTGGGACCGGGTGATGGCGGTCAACGTCAAGTCGGTCTTCCTGATGAGCCGGGAAGCCATTCCCCACCTGGCGGCCCGCGGCGGCGGTGCCATCATCAACATCGCCTCCGGCTGGGGCCTCAAGGGAGGAGTTGCCGCGGCGGCCTACTGCGCCTCGAAGGGCGCCGTGGTCAACCTCACCCGGGCCATGGCCATCGACCACGCCGCCCAGGGCATCCGGGTGAACGCCGTCTGCCCGGGCGACACCGACACCGCCATGCTGCGCCACGAGGCCGGCCAGTTGGGCCGCCCCGAGGCGGAGTTCCTGGCCGAGGCCGCCGGCCGTCCCCTGGGCCGCTGCGGGCGGCCGGAGGAGATCGCCCGGGCGGTGCTCTACCTGGCCACCGACGCGTCGTCCTTCGTCACCGGCACCACCCTGGTCGTCGACGGCGGCGGCCTGGCGTAGCCGGGCCCGGGGCCGGCGCGCCCGCGCCTCCTACCGCCGCACCGCCACCACGACGTTGTCCACCGCCTGCCGCGGGCCTTCTTCAGCCTCCACCGGCCGCAGCACTTGCTCGGCTCGCACCACCTCGAGGGCGACGCCGACGACCTCCACCACCTCCTCGGCGGTGTACAGGCTGGCGGGGTCGGAAGGACCGCCCCAGCCCCGGGTGAAGTTGTCGGCGTCGTGGCCGATGACGATGAGGCGGCCGCCCTCGGCCACCGCCTCCGCCGCCCGCCGCCACACCGCGTGGCGCTCCTCGGCCGCGGGCTGCAGGTAGGCGACGAGCACCAGGTCGAACGCCCGGGAAGACGGCTCCCACTCCCGGAGATCGGCCAGGATCCACTCCACCTCCACCGCGTGGCGCTCGGCCAAGAGCCGGCCCTTCCCCAGGGCGACCTCGGACCAGTCCACCGCGGTCACCGCCCAGCCCAGGGTGGCCAGCCAGACGGCGTTGCGCCCCGCCCCGGCGGCCAGGTCGAGGGCCCGCCCCGGGGTCAGGCCCTCGACCTCGGGCACCAGGAAGCGGTTGGGATCTAGGTGTTCGATGAACTCCCTCTCCCGATGACGGCGATCCCAGTCGCGGCGGTCCACGGCCACCAGGGTAGGCGCGGCGCCGCGGTGCCGCCGCCGGCTCAGTCGTACACCGCGGCCAGGTAGCAGGACCCGTCCCGGACCTCGAAGAGAAGAGCGCCCGCCGAGGTGACCACCTGGTAGCAGTCGGCGGGCCCCTCCCCCGCCCACCAGCGACCCGTCTGCCGCCACGGCCCGGCCCAGGCCAGCACCGGCTCCCAGCGGCTGCCCAGACGCACCCGCTCCGGTGAGCCGCCGTCCCATTCCACTTCCAGCGGCCGGGGGGCGGGAGGCACCAGCGCCGGGGAGGGGCCGGGCAGGCGCCCCGGCCACGGAGCCCGGGGATCCCGGTCCGGAGGCGCCGCGGGCTCCCCCCACCGGTGCCACTGCACCCGCTCTCCCGGGCGGCGGCCTCCCTGCGGCCGCGCCTGGAGCACCGCCTCCGGCCCCACCAGCGCCTGCGCCCGGGCCAGGGCCCGGGTGGCTTCCAATTCCGAGGCGGCGTCCTCCCCGAGAGACAACTGGCGGCCCCGGTCGGAGCGGTCGGCCGGCGCCAGGCGCAGCACCGCCAGGCCCCCCGGCACCCCGCCCGACTCCACCCAGGCCCGCAACTGCCAGCGCACTCGCTCCGCCACCTCCGCCTCGCCGAAGGGGTCGGCGCTCCGCCAGGTGCGGGAGCGGGTCTCCCCGGAAGGCGACCCGGCCTCGACCACCACCCGGTGCGGGGCTCCGCCCCAGGGCCCCAGCCCCTCGATGAGCCGGTGGGCCAGGGATCGGGCGGCGAAAGCGGCCTGCTCCAGATCACGCAGAGGCGGGTCGAAGCGTTCCTCGACCGCCAGATCCTCGGGCAGGGAACGGGGCCGCACCCCGCGGTCCTCCCCGGCGGCCAGGCGGTGGGCTTCGAGGCCGGGAAGGCCGAAGCGGGAAGCCACCGCCTCCCGGGGCAGGGCGGCGAGCGCCCCCAGGGTGGTGACGCCCAGCCAGCGCAGGGTGGCCGCCATCTCCTCCCGGCCCAGCACCGCCACATCGAGGGAGGCGAGGAAGGCCCGGGTGTCGGCGAGCACCACGGGCCCGTCGCCGGCGGCCGCCGCCGCCAGGCGGGCGGCGAATGGGCCGTCGGCCAAGCCGAGGCGCCCCCCCTGCCCTCCGGCCTCATCCACCGCCGCGGCCACCCGGGCCACCAGGGGCACCTCCCCGCCGTAGTAGCCGACCGCACCCGAAACCGGGACGAAGAGCAACCCCGGATCGGCCACCTCCACCCGGGGGACCAGATCCTCTACAGCGGTGGCCACCACCTCGAAGGCGGCGGCATCGGCGGCGGGGTCGGCGGCCAGGGTGACCACCGCCGGGCAGAGAGCCTCGGCCTGCCGCCGTCGCATCCCCGCCGCCACCCCGGCGGCGGCAGCGAGGCCGTTGACGGCGAGGACCATCCCGGCGCCCACCACCTGGCAAGGGCTATCAGACGGCGCGTCCGGCCGGCGCAGCCGCCAGTCGGGGAACCACACGCAGAGCGTCCGAGCCGTCATCCAGCACCTCGAGGACCTGTTCGCTACCCCCTACCCCCCGCCCGGCGGCGCGCAGGGTGAGCCGCCGCCCGGTGATCCGCCCGTGCCCCGAGCCGGCGCCCTCCCAGCGCACCGCCTCGCCCATCAGGTTGAGGTGGGCCAGGCCCGAGGGGAGAGCACCGCGCAGAGGGCGGAGGAGGAGGGCGGAGCGACGCGCCCGAGCCAGGGCCCCCAGGCGGCGGAGCAGGGCCTCATCGGCCCCGGCGGGAACCTCGGCGTACACCGCGGGCAGGCCCTCCAACAGGGCGGCGGTCACCCGGCCCCACAGGCTCCGCTCGGGGCAGCGCACCACCACCAGGCGCTCCGGGGCCACCCCGGCCTCCCAGGCGGCCGGAGGGCAGAGCCAGCCGCGCACATCCACCACCGCCACCGGGCCGCGACGGGCCGGGCCCGCCAACAGCGCCAGGCCGAGGCGGGTGAGGCCGGACCCGGGAGGCCCCACCAGGCCCAGCACCCGGCCCGGTTCGACGCCGGGCACAACCCGCGGGAAGGCTTCGAGGGCCACCACCTCCGCCCGCGCCGCCTCTGCCATGGCACCCGCCTCCCTATGCCGGGCCTCACATCTTAGTCGAACATATGTTCGATAGGCAAGGGGACCTGGAACGCCGGGAGGGCGGCCCGCAGGCCGCCCTCCGCAGGGGATCGGAGTCGATCGAAAGGCCTACAGGCCCCGCTCGAAGTCGTCCTCGAAGGACACCACGGTGCGGCCCGTCCGGTCGCCCTCGCGGTTGCCGCGGGAAGACCGGTCGCTGCGGGGCTGGTCACTGCGGGATCGGTCGGCCCGAGGCTGATCGCCGCGCGGGCGGCGGCCGGGGTCGCGCCCGCGGTCACGATCACCGCCGCCGCGCGGGCCGCGGTCGCGCTCGCCGCCGCGGTCCCGGTCGCCGTACCCGCCTTCGGGCCGCCGCCCCTCATCGCCCTCCCCCGCCGGGGCGGCCCCGGGGAGGTCGAGGCTCACCTTGCCGTTGCGGTCGATGTCGCGGACCACCACGGTGACCTTGTCACCGAGGTTGAAAACGTCCTCGACCCGTTCCACCCGTTTGCCACCGCCCATCTTGGAGATGTGCAGCAGACCGTCGCGGCCGGGCAGGATGTTCACAAAAGCACCGAACGAGGTGATGTTGACGATCTCGCCCTCGTACTCCTTGCCCACTTCGGCCTCGGGCGGGAAGGCAATGGCCATGACCCAGTCCTTGGCCTTCTTGAGGCTCTCCCCGTCGGGGGAGCCGATGCGCACCGTGCCGTCGTCCTCCATCTCGAGGGTGGCGCCGGTCTCCTCCTCGATCTGGCGGATGATCTTGCCCTTGGGGCCGATGACCTCGCCGATCTTGTCCCGCGGGATCTGCACCGCCTCGATACGCGGGGCATAGGAGTTCAGCTCCGGGCGGGGAGCCGAGATGACCTGGTCCATCTGGTCGAGGATGTGCATCCGGCCGGCGCGAGCCTGCTCGAGGGCTTGAGCCAGCACCTCAGTGGGCAGGCTCTCGACCTTGGTGTCCAACTGGAGGGCGGTGATCATGTCCCGCGTCCCGGCCACCTTGAAGTCCATGTCGCCCAGGGCATCCTCGGCCCCGAGGATGTCGGTGAGGGTGATGTGCCCGCCCTCATGGGCAATGAGGCCCATGGCCACCCCGGCTACGGCGGCGGCAACCGGCACCCCGGCGTCCATCAGCGACAGGCTGGAACCGCAGACCGAAGCCATGGACGAGGACCCGTTGGAGGAGAGCACCTCAGACACCAGGCGGAAGGCGTAAGGGAACTGGTCCTCGGTGGGGATCACCGGCAGCACCGCCTTCTCGGCCAGCGCCCCGTGGCCGATCTCCCGCCGCTTGGGCCCTCGCATGAAACCAACTTCCCCGGTGCAGAACGGCGGGAAGTTGTAGTGGTGCATGTAGCGCTTGGATTCCTCGAAGGAGATGGTGTCGAGCATCTGCTCCATGCGCAGCATGCCCAGAGTGGTCACATTCAGCACCTGGGTCTCACCCCGCTGGAAGAGGCCCGACCCGTGCGCCCGGGCCACCACCCCTACCTCGACCGAGATGGGCCGCACCTCGTCGGCCCGGCGGCCGTCGAGACGGGTCCCCTCTTCGATCACGCGCCGCCGCATCGCCTTCTTGGTGGCGGTCTTGAAAGCGCGGGTCGCCGCGGCGAAGTCTTCGTGATCCTCACCGATGCCCAGGTCGGCCAGGGTGGCGGCGCGGGCCGCCTCCTCGGCGGCGTTCCGCTCCTGCTTGCCGGCGAGACGCACCACCTCGGCCAGACGGGGGGCGGCCGTCACGGCCACCTGCTCCAACAGCTCCTCGGAGTAGTCGAGGGTGACGGGGTAGTCGACCACGGGGATCTCCCCCACCGCCGAGCGCAGCTCGAGTTGCAGATCGACGAAGGCGGCGATGTGCGCCCGGGCCTCTTCCAGGCCACGGGCCACCGTCGCCTCGTCCACCGGGGCCTGCCCTTCGGCGACCAGGCGCAGGGCGTCCTCAGTAGCCCCGGCCTCGACCATGGCAATGTCCACGCCGCCGGCGGCGTTCCGCTTGCCCACCACCACCATGGAGAAGACCGCCTTCTCCAGTTGCGGGTAGGTGGCCATCGGGATCCAGGCACCTTCGGAGAAGGCCATGAGCACCGCCCCCACCGGGCCGAGGAAGGGGATGGGGCTCACCATGAGCGCCGCCGAGGCAGCATTGAGGGCCACCACGTCGTAGGGGTGCTCGTCGTCGACGGAGAGCACGGTGGCCACGATGTGGGTCTCGCAGCGGTAGCCCTCCCGGAAGGACGGACGCAGCGGCCGATCGATGAGACGCGCCGAGAGGATCGCCTTCTCGGTAGGCCGACCCTCGCGGCGGAAGAAGGAGCCGGGGATCTTCCCGGCGGCGTACATACGCTCCTCGACATCCACGGTGAGGGGGAAGAAGTCCACCCCCTCCCGCGGCCGGCGAGTCGCGGTGGCGGTGGCCAGCACCTCAGTGCCGCCCATGGCCACCACGACCGCGCCGTCGGCCTGGAGAGCCAGCTTGCCGGTCTGGAAGGTGATGTCGGCGCCACCCACGGCACCGCGTACGGTTACTTCGGACACGCTCTACAACCTCTCTTCGGGGGGGAGAGCGAGCCAATTACCAGTGGTCACACCTCGAGGCGAGCAAGGAGTGGCAACTAGCAACTGACCCGGAGTCCCCCGGTGAGCCTTACGGACTGCCGCGGCCGGCCCAGGACCCTCCCGGACACCCCGGCCGGCGGCCTTCCCCCTATCGGCGCAGGCCGAGGCGGGAGATGACGGTGCGGTACCGCTCGACATCCTGGTCTTTCAGGTAATCGAGCAGGCGCCGCCGCTTGCCGACCAGCATGAGGAGGCCTCGCCGTCCGTGATGGTCCTTCTCGTGGCCCTTCAGGTGGTCGGTGAGGTGGTTGATCCGCTCGGTGAGCAGCGCCACCTGGACCTCCGGCGAACCGGTGTCGGCGGCGTGCATGCCGAACTCCTCGATGATGGTGCGGGTGTCCTTCATAGAAGGTGCCGGGGTCGGACCCGGCAGAGAAGCATCATAGCAGGTCAGCCCGCCAACCCCGCCCCCGGCCGGCCGCACCCCGGCGGGGCTTCACAGCACGCGATTCAGCGGCACCTTCAGGGCGCTGCCCGGGCCGTGCACCACCACTCCCGCCGCCGGGCGCTGACCCACCAGGGGAAGGGAGCACGACTCCGACCCGGCCGTCGCTGCGGCGATGCAGGCGGCCACCCGCGGGTCGTAGAGCACGGCGAGGTGGGCCTCGGCTACCCGGGAACCGACCTGCCAGGGACGGGTGAGCAAGGTGGGAAGGAAGCCCGGTTTGCCGTCGGAGGCCTCATAGACCCGCAGTCCTTCGGGGACATCGGCGAAGTTGGTGATCGCCGCCTGGGGGTTGCGCACCACCATCACCTCCACCCCCGACGCCCGGCCGAGGTGCCGGCGCGTGTCGACGCATCCCCTGAGGTCGCACCTGATCGGGTCGTAGCCCCCGTCGTCGGGGATGGGGCCCCAGAGGGTGCCCAGGCTCTGCAGCCACCCGTGGAACCCGGAGGCCATGGGAGGGTCGAGCAGCGCGGCGCCGATCACCCCGTGGGCCGCCCCCGGCTCGCCGCGATCCCAGCGGGCCACCAGTTCGGCGATGCCGGCGCCGCCTTTGCTGAAGCCCACGAGGTACACGGGCCGGCCGGATTCGTTCAGGCCCGCCAGGTAGCCATCGAGCGCGTCCGCCGTCTCGTCGATGGAGGCCTGCTCGGAGGCCCGGCCGTGCTCCCGGCCCCCGTCGGCCCAGCGGTAGTCGAAGTAGCGCGCCCGATCCGAGTCCAGGCCCATGAGCGCGACCAGATGGGAGAACACGCCGGGGGCGGAGGCGCTCCCGTGCCCCGACACGAACACCACCAGAGGCTCCTCCCCCTCGGCCTCTCCCCGGGCCTCCCCTGCCCCCCTGCGGCCCCGGGCCCGCGTCGCGGCCAGTGCCGCCAGGCCGGCGACGGCGCCTCCGACGGCCGCGGGGAGAGGGGGCACCGTCGGCCCCCCGGGAACGGGCGAGCCGGCGCCGACCGCGGGCAGGCGAGGATCGGGAGCGAGGCGGATCCCGTCGCCGGGGACGGGATCGGCCAGGAGGACGAGAGCGAGGACGAGAGCGGCGGTCACTTGGCATTCCCGGGTGGAGGGCCCCCCAAAGGTGGCGCTCTCGCTCCCGCGTTTCAAGGGGGCTGCGCGCCGGGCGAACCGCGCCCGGGCAGAATGGGCGGTGGAGGCAAGATGGCACGAGCCCGGGTGGCGGCCCTGCTCACGGTGACGCTGCTGTGCGCCGCCTGCTCCCCGCAGGCCGCGCCGCCCTCCTCGGGCCCCCCCGGCCCGGGCCCGCTCCCCACCGCCGAAGAGGCTCGCATCACCGCCATCCTCCCCTTCGGCGGGGCCGGAGCCTGGGTGGGCACCTTCGACGGCACCCTGGCGATCCTCGGCGCGTCCGCCGTTCCCGTGGAGCCTCCCGACGACCCGGCTTGGGGATCGGTGCGCGCCCTGGTCTTCGAGGACGAGGACCTGATCGCCGCCGCCGGCACCGGCCTGTTCCGTCTCGGCAACGACGGCTGGGAGGCGCTGGACCCCGCCGGTGGCGGGGTGGTGTCCACCTCGATCACAGTGGGACCGGAGGGCATCTGGGTGGGGCGGGCCGACCCGGCCACCGGCCTGGGCAGCCTCGGTCGCGCCGGCGGCGAGGCCTGGCCTCTGCGGGACCACACCACGGTGATCCCCTCGGCCTCGATGGTGCTGAAGGTGGTGGCGGACGATGACGGTTCGGTCTGGGCGGCGACCAACGGGGCGGGGGTGGTGCGGCGGAGCGCCGAGGGCATCTGGTCCCTGCACGGCCTGGCCACCGGGGCGCTGCGCTCCGACCTGATGCTCGACCTGGCGGCCGACCCTCTGGGAGGCGTGTGGGCGGCCAGCGCGGCCGGCGTCTCCCATCTCACCAAGGCGGGCTACGAGGCTGCCCCCGCTCATGTCCTCCCCGGCCCCCTGGCGGCCACCACCGACGCGGTGTGGGTGGGCAGCGCAGGGGGCCGAGTGGTCATGCTGGAGAGAGCGGCGCGCACCTGGTGGGTGGTGCGGGGCGAGGCCCCGGGGCAGGCGGCGGTCACTGCGATCGTGGTCGCCTCGGACGGGACGGCCTGGGTGGGCACCGACGGGGACGGCGTGCTCCGCTTCTCGTCCGCGGGGGTGCCGCTCCCCGGCTTCCTGGAGGGAGACGCCCACGTCACAGCCCTGGTGGCAGCCGGCGACGTCGTCTGGGCCGGCACGCGGGGCGGGGTCGCCTACCGGCTCATCGGGCACGGGCACGCCGTCGCCTCGACCCGCTTCCCGGTGGTGGCGGCCGTCGGCCCCTCGCCGGCCCCCAGCGAGGACCGGGTTGAGATCCCCTCGGGGTGGTTCCTGATGGGCAGCGACCAGCATCGCCCCGACGAGGCCCCCCAGCGGCGCGTCTACCTCGGAACCTTCCGCATCGGACGATACGAGGTCACCAACCGTCAGTACGACGAGTACGCCACCGCCGCCGGCCTGGCCGGGGCCGCCTCCTGGCCGGGACTGGACCCCATGCTGGGTCGCGGCGCCCACCCGGTGGCCGGCGTGCGCTGGGAAGAGGCCGCCGCCTATTGCGCCTGGGCGGGAGGGCGCCTCCCCACCGAGGCGGAATGGGAGAAGGCCGCCCGGGGCACCGATGGGCGGACCTGGCCCTGGGGCGACGAGTGGGACCCAGCCCGGGCCAACACCGCCGCAGCGGGACTCGGAGGGCCGGTGGACGTGGGATCCTTCTCCGGCGGCGTCTCCCCGTACCGCATCGCCGACATGGCCGGGAACCTGGAGGAGTGGGTGGCCGACTACTACCAGGCCGACTACTACTCCGTCGCCCCCGACCGCAACCCGACCGGCCCGGTGACCGTGGTGAACCACGTGCGCCGCGGGGGTTCGTGGGCGGGCGACGCCGACCAGGCGCGCACCTCCTACCGCACCAGCAGCCACGGCTCCAGCCCCGACTTCCGCGCCGGTTTCCGCTGCGCCTGGGATCCCTAGAGACCCAGCACCTCACGGGCGGCGGCCAGGTCCCGGACGATCTGCGCGGTCAACTCGGCCGGCCCGGCGAACTGCCTCTCGGCGCGCAGGCGCCCGGCGAAGGCGACCCGCAGCACCGTCCCGTACAGGTCGCCGGGAGGCTCCAACAGGTGGACCTCCAGGGTCTCCGCCGCCCCCCCGAAGGTGGGGCGCCTCCCCAGGTTGGCCACCCCGGGCAGCAGCGGCCCGCTGCCGGGCCCGGCCCGCACGGCGTAGACCCCGGAAGGAGGCAGGGCGAGTTCCCCGGGCACCGCCACGTTGGCCGTGGGGAAGCCCAGGCCCCGGCCCCGGCCCTCTCCCGCCACCACCGGCCCCCGCACCTCATGTGGGCGGCCCAGCAGCGACGCCGCCCCATCGAGGTCGCCGGAGGCGACCATGGCGCGGATCCGGGTCGAAGACACCGGGGCCTGGCCCCCAACGAGGGGGACCACCTCCACTCCAAAACCATGAGCGTCGCCCAACTCGGCCAGCGACGCCACATTCCCGGTGCGCTGGTGACCGAAGCGGAAATCCTCCCCGACCACGACCAGGCGAGTCGCCAGGGCGGAGGAAAGCACCGTCGCGGCGAAGAACGCCGAGGTGCGACGGCGCATCGCCTCGTCGAAAGGGAGCACCGCCGCCAGGTCGAGGCCCGCGTCGGCCAGCAACTCCAGTCGATGCTCGATGGAGGTGAGCAAGCGCGGAGCGTGCTCCGGCGCCACCACGGTGAGCGGGTGCGGGTGAAAGGTGACCACGGCACACTCGAGGCCGCGGGCCGCGGCGGCGCGCCGCAGGAGCGAGAGCACGTGGCGGTGGCCCTGGTGCAAGCCGTCGTAGACGCCGATGGTCACCGCCCGAGGCCGCGGCTCCGCCTCCCACTGCGTCGGCGGGCCGGTGAGCACCCTCATGCCAGCACCACCTCCGGCCGGGCCGCCCGCCCCTCAACCCGGTAGACCGCCAGGAGACGGCCCGTCGTGTCCAGGATCCGGTGGGGCCCGGCGGCGGGAAGCCTCACCCCCAGCAGGGGCGCGGCGAAGACCGCGCCGCGGCCCACCGCCGTCGCCGTCTCGGCGGACACCCGCACCGCCGGCAAGTCGGCCAAGGCTTCGGCCGGCTCCAGCAGGAGGGCCGAGGCTTCGCCGGCGGCAGCCGCCGCCTCGATCGCCTCCATCGAGTGCGCCTGCCCCACTCGCAGCGAACCGACCGCCAGCCGGCGCAGGGCGCTCAGGTGGGCCCGGCCCCCCAGGGCCCGGGCCACGTCGTCGGCCAGCGTACGCACGTAGGTGCCGGTACTGCAGCGAATGCGGAAGGTGGCCTCCGGGTAGTCGGACGGCGCGAAGTCCACCAGGTCGAAGGAGTACACCTCCACCGGGCGAGCGGCGCGTTCCACCTCCTTGCCTTCACGGGCCAGGTCGTAGAGGCGCCGTCCCTCCACCCGGCGGGCCGACACCATGGGAGGGACCTGGGCGATGGTGCCGACGAACCGGGAGGCGACGCGCCGCACCTCCTCCTCGGTCACCGGCATGGGCCGGCGAGCCAGCACCGCCCCGTCGGCGTCCAGGGTGTCGGTGGCCACGCCGAGCACGGCCACGGCGCGGTAGACCTTGGGCAGGTGCTGCACGAAGCGCAGCAGCCGGGTGGCCCGGCCCAGGCCCAGCACGAGGAGGCCCGTGGCCATGGGATCCAGCGTCCCGGCGTGGCCCAGGCGCCGCTCCCCGAACAGCCGGCGGCACCGGGCCACCACGTCGTGCGAGGTCCATCCCCCCGGCTTGTCCACCAGCGCGCAGCCCTCAGCCATGGATGCCTGCACGCACCGCGTCCACCACGGCGGCGAGGTTGCCCCGCATGTTGAAGCCGGCCGCGTTGTGGTGCCCCCCGCCCCCATGGGCGGCAGCGAGGGTGCCCACGTCCACCCGCCCGCGCGACCTCAGGGAGACCTTCCAGCCCTCAGGCGTTTCCTTCACCAGGGCCGCCACCTCGGCCTCGCGCGCCACCCGCAGGTCGTCGATGAGCAGGTCGAGGTCCTCCGGTCCCACCCCGGCGGCGGCGGCGTCGGCGGCGTAGAGGACGCTCCACACCAGGCCACCGTCCAGCCGGGCGCGGCCGAGCACCGCCGCGGCCACCTGCAGGTAGCCGAAGGGACGCCACTCGTAGAGCCGCTGCCCGATGTCTTCTGGCCGGGCTCCCGCCGCCACCAGGGCCGCCGCCACCCGCAGCACCCCCGGGGCGGTGGAGGAGAACTGGAAACGCCCCGTGTCCGAGACGATGCCGGCCAGCAGTGCCGTGGCCGTCCGCCGATCTACGGGCCAGCCCAGGCGGCGCACGAGGTGGTAGACCAGTTCGGCGGTGGCCGCCGCCTGGGGGTCCACCACCGCCACATGGCCGAAGCCCGGGTTGGTGACGTGGTGGTCCACCACCACCAGCGTCCCCGCTCGGGAGGCCGGCCCGGCCAGTTCCCCCAGGCGGTCCGGCGAGGCGGCGTCGAGCACCACCATCAACGCCGGGGAGGCAGGGAAGTCCTCCGGAGGCACCAGCGGAGCCCGGTCGAGGAAGCCGAACTGCTCCGACACGGCGAAGGGGGAGCCGAACGAGGCCACCACCCGCTTCCCCGCCGCCGCGGCCGCCCGGGCCAGGCCGAGGGTCGACCCCAGGGCATCCCCGTCGGGGGACACATGGCAGGCCACCGCCAGGTCCGGGGCGGCAGCCAGGGCGTCAGCCGCCCGGCGGATCGCCCGGCGTATCGAGTCCTTCATCCCGCTCCTCTCGCAGCCGGCGCAGAATCTCCTCCATGCGGAGGCCTTGCTCCACCGCGGCGTCGGGCTCGAAGTGCAGTTCGGGCAGGAACTTCAGGCGCACCTGCCGACCCACCACGGCCCGGATCCGGGGAGAGGCCCGCCGCAGGGCGGCGGCAGTCTCACCGTGCTGGGCCTCGTCGCCGAGCACGGAATAGTAGACCCGGGCCCACCGCAGATCGGGGGAGGTATCCACCCCGGTGATGGTCACGAAGCCCAGCCCCGGGTCCTTGAGCCGCTCCACCTCCTCGGCGATCACGTGGTGCAGGGCTTCGCTCACCTTGCGCAGGTAGGGGCCGGGACTCATCGCTCCTCCAGGTAGGAGACGCCCACCTCGAGCAACTCCACCTCGGCATGCTCGCGCAACAGCCGCGTCACGGCGAGGATGAGCCGCTCCAGGTGCCCGGCCTGGGGGGCCACCATCGCCACCCCCAGGGTGGCTCGCTGCCACTGGTCTTGGAACCCGACCTCGCCGACCGCCACCGGGAAGGTGGTCCCCAGCGTGCCCATCAGGGCCTTCAGGACGCGGCGCTTGGCTTTGAGGGAGCGAACCCCCGGAAGGCGGATCTCCAGGCGCAGTGCGGCAGCGTGCACGGCGTCACCCCGTCAGGTGCGGGCGACTTCCTGCACCTCGTAGGCCTCGATCACGTCGCCCTCCTTGACGTCCTTGAAGCTCTCCAGGCCCACACCGCACTCGAAACCGGCGGCCACCGACCGGGCGTCGTCCTTGAAGCGGCGTAGCGAGGCGATGGAGCCTTCGTAGACGACCACGCCGTCGCGCACCAGGCGCACCCGGGCGCTCCGGGCCAGTTCACCCTCGGTGACGTAGCACCCGGCGACGCTGCCGAAGCGGGGAGAGCGGAACACGGCGCGCACCTCGGCCGAGCCGAGAACCCGCTCCACCGCCTCGGGGGCCAGACGGCCCACCAGCATCGCCTCGATGTCGTCGAGCATCTCGTAGATGATGCGGTAGGTACGGATCTCGATCCCGGCGTCCTCGGCGGCGCGTCGCGACTTGGCGTCGGGACGCACCCCGAAGCCGAAGATCACCGAACCGGTGGCGTCGGCCAACAGCACGTCGTTCTCGTTGATGCCGCCCACCGCGGCGTGGACGATGGTGATGCGGCCGCCGGACCGGCCGATCTTCCCCACCCCCTCCCGTATGGCCTCCTGCGAGCCCTGGGTGTCGGCCTTCACGATGAGGCGCAGCTCGGCCTGCTCGTCGCTGCGCAGCTCGTCGAGCAGCGACTGCAGCCGGTCGGCGGCGGTGGGCATCACCAGTTCCTTGATCCGCAGAGAGTCGGCGGCTTCATCGGCGGCGGCCCGCGCGGCGCGCTCGTCGCGCTTCACCTCGAAGCGGTCCCCGGCCCGGGGCACGTCGTCCCACCCCATGATGAGGACCGGGGTGCTGGGCGGGGCGGAGTCGACCGGGGCCCCGGTGTGATCGAACATGGCGCGCACCCGCCCGGCCACGGCTCCCGCCACGATGGCATCGCCCCGGCGGAGGGTCCCCTGGTGCACGATGACGGTGGCCACCGGCCCTCGTCCCCGGTCGAGCTGAGCCTCGACCACCGTCCCCGCGGCGGGAGCGGAGGGATCGGCGGAGAACTCCTCGAGCTCGGCGATGAGGTCCAGGTACTCCAGCAGCTGGTCGATGCCCTCGCCGGTCAGAGCCGACACCTCGGCGCTGACCACATCGCCGCCCAACTGCTCCACCAGCAGGCCGTGCTCGGTGAGCTGGGCCCGCACGGTTTGGGGCTCGGCGCCGGGCAGGTCCATCTTGTTGATGGCCACCACGATCGGGACCCCGGCGGCCTTGGCGTGGCTGATGGCCTCGACGGTCTGGGGCATGACCCCGTCGTCGGCGGCCACCACGAGCACCACGATGTCGGTCACCTCGGCCCCGCGGGCCCGCAAACTGGTGAAGGCCTCATGCCCCGGGGTGTCGATGAAGGTGATGCGCCGCTCGCCCAGGCTCACCTGGTAGGCGCCGATGTGCTGCGTGATCCCCCCGGCCTCCTCGGCCACCACATTGGCGGTGCGGATGCGGTCGAGCAGCTTGGTCTTGCCGTGGTCGACGTGGCCCATCACGGTGACCACCGGAGGCCGACGCACCCCGCCCGTCGGCCGGGCCGGAGCCGAGCGGGGACCGGATGGGGCCGCGGCGGCGGGCGCCGTCGCGTCTTCGACCTGCAGGATGAATCCCAGGGCGCCGACCACGGCCTCCAGGTGGTCGGGCGGCACCGGCTGCGCCGCCCCGGCCATCTGACCCCGGGAGAGGAGGACCTTCACCACCTCTCCGACGGGCCGGCCGGCCGCCGCCGCCAGGCCGGAGACGGTGACCCCAGGACGCACGCTGAGGAGGGGAGCCGCCGGACGCACCGGCGTCGGGGCGGCCGGAGCCGACAGGGGGGCCGCCTCCGGCTCCGGACCGGCGGGCGTCACCGGCTCGGCCGGCGATTCCTCCGGAGCGACTCCAGCCGCCGCAGCCGTCGCCGCCTCCTCGAAGGCGAGACGGATGAGGGCGACGGAGTCGTCGTCGAGGCCGGAGGACGCCGCGGCTACCTCGATGCCCAGGTCGGCGGCGCGCGCCAGCACCTCTTTCGACTCCACGCCCAGTTCCCGGGCAAGTTCGTATGCGCGCATCACGCTTCCTCAGCCTGCTGGTCGGCTCATTGTGCCACGGCGGCGCCGGCCCGCTGCCGGCCTAGTCGGCCGGGTCGGCCTGGTAGTGCTCGTCGGCGCCGGCGTCGCCGGCGGCCTCCGGAGCCGCAGGCTCGGCTTCGGCTGCCGGCTCCCCGGCCGCCGGTTCTGCGACGGCCTCCGCCTCCTCGGCCACATCCTCGACCTCGGCCGCCATCCCCACCGTTTCCTCGACCTCGGCCGCCATCCCCGCCGTTTCCGCGATCTCGGCAGGTTCACCGGCGGCAGCCATGGTCTCGGCCGCCTCGCCCGCCCCGGCTGCCGGCGGCGCCGCGCCCTCCCCGGCCGCAACAGCAGGCCCGCCCGCCTGTTCGGTCTCCGAGCGGATGTCCACCCGATAGCCGCTCAGCCGAGCCGCCAGACGGGCATTCTGCCCTTCCTTGCCGATGGCCAAAGACAACTGGTGATCCGGCACCACCACGGTGGCGGTGCGGGACTCGTCGTCGAGGATCACCTGGCGCACCTTGGCCGGGCTCAGCGCCTCGGCGATGAACTGCCGGGTGTCCTCGCGCCACTCCACGATGTCGACCTTCTCGCCCCGGAGCTCGTTCACCACCTGGCGCACCCGGGAGCCACGCGCCCCCACACAGGCGCCGACCGGATCCACGTTGGGATCGTTGGAGGAGACGGCGATCTTGGTGCGGTGACCGGCGTCGCGGGCGATGGCGCGGATCTCGACCACCCCATCGGCCAGTTCCGGGACCTCCAGATCGAAGAGCCGGCGGATGAAGTCGGGGTGGCTGCGGCTCACCACGATCTGCGGGCCCTTGGCCTCCCCCCGCACTTCCAGGATGAGGGCCTTGACCCGGGCCCCGCGCTCCAGGCGCTCGTAGGGGATCCGCTCTCCCGAGGGCATGACCGCATCGGCATTCCCCAGGTCGAGGATCACCGACCGGTGGTCGGACTGCTGCACGATGCCGGTCACCAGGTCGCCCTCGCGCCCCTCGTAGGTGTCGAAGACCTGGGCGCGCTTGGCGTCGCGCAGGCGTTGCACGATCACCTGCTTGGCGGTCTGGGCGGCGATGCGGCCGAAGTCGTCGGGGGTGTCCACCCACTCCCGCGTCACGTTGCCGTCCTCGTCCAACTCCTGACCGTAGACGGTGATCTCCCCGGTGTCGGGATCGATGGTCACCCGGGCCTCCTCGGCGGCTCCCGGGCTCCGCTTGTAGGCGGAGACCAGGGCGTTGGCCAGCGCGTCGAGGATGGCGTCGGCGGGGACGCCCTTCTCCCTCTCCAGTGCCTGCAGTTCTTCCATGAAGTCCATAGTCAGCCTCGCTTGTGCCCCGGCTTGGGGGCCTTCTCCCACCGGAACACCGTCCGGGCCTGCACCACCTGGCCGAAGGGGATGCGCTGCGCGCCGTCGCTCTGCCGCAGCGTCATCGCCTCGTCACCGACTTCGTCGAGCAGGCCGCGATGGGTCCGGCTTCCCGCCACTGCTTCGCGCGTGGTCACTACCACCTCGCGCCCCAGCGCCTTGCCGAAGTGCGCCCGGCGGCGCAACTCGCGCTCCAGCCCGGGCGAGCCCACCTCCAGGGTGTAGGCCTCCGGCAGCGCATCGGCTTGGTCCAGCAGGCGCGAGACACCCTGGGAGGCTCGGGCGAGGGCCTCCACGTCCATCCCGCCCGCCGCATCCAGGGCGATCCGGACCAGCCGGGCTCCTCCAACGCCGCGCACCTCGAGATCGTCCAGTTCGATCCCCTCGGCGGCGAGGTACGGCCCGATCATGTCCCAGAGTCGCGCCTCCAGGTCGTCCATCCGTCCTTCCTCAAAGAAAGAGTGGGCACCAGGGCGCCCACTCGTCGCGTGCGTTCGGTTGCCCCCATTCTATCAGAGGCGGCGCCGCCGGGCAGGGCCGGGGGACCGATCGCGCGCGACGGGTCAGCGCTCGGCGGCGACGGCGGCGGCCACCACCGCCGCTGCGGCCGCCGGAGGCGCCGTTTGAGTCTCCCGCCCCCGCCGCCGCACCACCTCGACCTCTCCCTGGGCCAGGCGGCGCGGCCCCACCGTGACCCGGTAGGGGATGCCGACCAATTCGGCGTCGGCGAACTTCACCCCCGGCCGCTCCTCGCGGTCGTCGAGGATCGCCTCGACGCCGCGCTCCAGCAGACCCCGGTAGATGCCCTCGGCGGCGATGGTGGTGGCGTCGTCGGACCCCACCGGGGTGACCACCGCCTCGAAGGGGGCCACGCTCACCGGCCACACGATGCCCGCCTCGTCGTGGTGCGCCTCGACCACCGCGGCCATCTGGCGGCCCACCCCGATGCCGTAGGAGCCCATGACGATGGGGCGCTCCCGGCCCTCCTCGTCCAACACTCGCGCTCCCATCGCCTCGCTGTACTTGGTGCCCAGCTTGAAGATGTGCCCCACCTCGATGGCCTTGAACACCTCCAGGGGCTCCCCGCAGCCGGGGCAGCCTTCGCCCGGCTCGACCCGGCGCACGTCGAGCCAGCGGTCGACGGCGATGTCCCGGTCGACGGTGACCCCCCGCAGGTGCCAGTCGTCCCGATTGGCGCCGGTCACCATGTTGCCCCGGCCCCGCAGCGACGGGTCGGCGATCACCGGCAAGCCGGTCACCCCCACCGCGCCCAGGCTGCCGGGCAGCGCGCCCAGCGCCTCACCGATCTCGTCGGGGTGGCCGGGCCGGATGTCCTGCGTCCCCAAGCCGTCGATGAGCTTCTGCTCCACGACCTCGTGGTCGCCCCGCAGCAGCACCAGGGTGAGCCGGCCGTCGACCACATAGGCCATGGTCTTGATCTGCCGGCCGGCGGCGGCGAAGTCCCCGAAGGCCTCGAGGGCGGCGATGGTGCGCACCCCGGGCGTGGGGAACCGCTCGGGCGGTCCCTCCCACAGGGTGTCCTCCACCGAAGCCGGTGTCGAGGTGGCCCGCTCCAGATTGGCGGCGTAGCCGCACCCCCGGCAGACGGCGACGAAGTCCTCCCCTGCCTCGCTGGGCACCATGAATTCCACCGACTCCGAGCCTCCCATCACCCCGGAAGAGGCCTGCACCGCTATGGGCTCCAGGCCGGTGCGCCGGAAGATGCGCGTGTACGCCGCGAAGTGGTTGGCGAACTGGCGGTCGAGGCCGGCCGCATCGAGGTCGAAGGAGTAGGAGTCCTTCATGGTGAACTCCCGGACCCGCAGCAGCCCGGCCTTGGGACGCGGCTCGTCGCGGAACTTGGTCTGCAAGTGGTACCAGAGCTGGGGCAGCTGGCGGTAGGAGGACAACTCGGCGGCGAGCAGAGCGAAGATCTCCTCGTGGGTGACGGCCAGGAGCAGGTCCACCCCGCGCCGGTCGCGGAACTTCACCATGATCTCGTCGACCGAGTCCCACCGCCCGCTCCGGCGCCACACCTCCCCGGGATGGACCACGGGCAGGAGGAACTCCTGGCCGCCGATGGACCCCATCTCCTCCCGGATGATCCTCTCCACCTTGGCCGCCACCCGGCGGCCCAGAGGCAGCAGCGAGTAGGAGCCGCTCATGAGTTGGCGAATGAAGCCGCCGCGCACCAGCAGCCGGTGGCTGGCGGCGTCGGCATCGGCCGGGTCCTGCCGCAGAGTGGGGATGAAGGCCTGAGACCAGCGCACGGGGCACCTCGGCGTGAATCGGCGGCGGAGGATAGCCGCAACCGCTCAGCGGCCCGGCGGACCGCCGCCCGGTACGGAAGGGGCCTCGCCGCGGGAGGCGGCGGTGAGGCGGCGGCCCTCTTCGACCAGGGCCTCCACCATCTCGGCCTCGGGCACCACCCGCACCACCTTCCCCTCGACGAACAGATGGCCTTTGCCCTTGCCGGCGGCGATGCCCAGGTCGGCCTGCCGGGCTTCCCCGGGCCCGTTCACCACGCATCCCATGACCGCCACCTGCAGGTTGAGGCCCTCCGCCTGCAGGCGCCGCTCCACCTCGCGGGCCACGGCGATGACGTCGACCTCGGCTCGCCCGCAGGAAGGGCAAGCGATCAGGTCCAGGCCCCGGCGTTCCCGCAGGCCGAGCACTTCGAGAAGACGCCGCCCCGCCTCGGCTTCCTCCACCGGGTCGGCGGTGAGGGAGAAGCGGATGGTGTCGCCGATGCCCTCCAGCAGCAGGGCGGCCACCCCGGCAACCGACTTGATGAGACCCGACGGCGGCGGCCCGGCCTCGGTGACCCCGAGGTGGAGGGGATGGTCGGTGCGCTCCGCCAGGAGGCGGTAAGCCGCCACCATCGAAGGCACGTGGGAGTGCTTCACCGAGATCTTCACGTTCTGGCACCCGGCCTCCTCCAGGAGGCGCACCTCGTGGAGGGCCGACTCCACCAGGGCCTCCGGCACCGGACCCCCGTAACGCGCCAGGAGGTCGGGCTCCAGGGAGCCGGCGTTGACCCCCACCCGAATGGGTACGCCGCGGGCGGCGGCCGCCGCTGCGACTCGGCGAATGTGCTCCGCGTTGCGGATGTTGCCCGGGTTCAGGCGCAGCCCCGCCACCCCGGCCTCGAGGGCGGCCAGCGCCAGTCGGTGCTGAAAGTGGACATCGGCCACGATGGGGACCGGTGAGCGCGACACGATCTCGATCAGCGCGGCCGCCGCCGGAGCGTCGTTGCAGGTGACCCGCACGATGTCGGCCCCGGCGCTGCGCAGGGCGTACACCTGGGCCACCGTGGCCTCCACATCGGAGGTGCGGGTGGTGGTCATCGACTGCACGGTGACCGGCGCCCCATCCCCCACGGGCACCCCGCCCAGGGAGATGCGCCGGGTGCGGCGCCGGGAGAAGGTCATCCGAGCCTGAAGGGATGGGCGATGTCGAGGTACACGGCGAGCAGGCCGATCACCACCAGGAAGGCGATCACCGTCGCCGCCACCGGCACCAGGCGACGCACGTCGGCGGGGCGTCCGCGCAGCTTTTCGTAGAGGGCCACGGCGAAGTGCCCCCCATCCAGGGGATACAGAGGAATGGCGTTGAGCAGGCCCACGAAGACCGCCACGTAGGCCACCAGCTGCACGGCGTACGACACCCCCAAGTCGCCGGCGATCCCCACCAGCCCGATGGGGCTCACCGGGCGGTTGTCCCCTACCTGGTCGGCATCGCCCCCCACTACCGCGGCCACCAGCCGCGGGACCCCGGTCACCAGATCCCAGAGCCCTCTCCCGCTGGCCACCACGGCGTTGCCCAGGGAGCTGCCGGCCTCGCCCAGGCCCGCCACCGGCCCGGCCCGCGCCGTTCGGGTCCCGGGGGCGATCCCCAGGTAGCCGCGCTCGCCGCCGGCGCCGTCGTCCACCGCGGCGAGGGTGATCTCTATGCTGAAGGCGCGCCCTTCGCGCTCCACCCCAAGGGACACCGTCTGCCCCGGCCGTTCGACGATGGCCTCCACCAAGTCGCCCCACTCCGGGGTGGGTGTGCCGGCCAGGGAGATCACCGTGTCCCCGGCGAGGAGGCCGGCCACCGCCGCCGGCGTGGGTGATCCGTCGTCCATGGCGGCCTGGACGTCGGCCACGGTGGTGGTGCGCACCGGCATGCCGATGCCGGAGGCGGCCAGGTAGAAGAGCAGGAAGGCCAGAGGGAAATGGGTCGCCGAACCGGCCAGCACCACCAGCGACTTGGCCCAGAAGGGCTTGTCCCGGTAAGTGCGGCCTTCGTCCTCCGGCGCCACCTCCTCCATGGGGTTCATCCCGGTGATCCGCACATAGCCCCCGAGAGGCAAGGCCTTGACGCCGTACTCCGTCTCGCCGCGGCGGGTGGACCACAGCCGGGGACCAAAGCCGAAGAAGAACTCCGTGGCCTTCATCCCCACGGCGCGCGCCGCGAAGAAGTGGCCCGCCTCGTGCACCATCACGATGACGATGATCCCGAGGACCACCAGGAATCCGCCGCTCATCCGCTGCCACTCCGCACTCGGGAGCCCCAAGTTACCCGGCAGCAACGTCTAGCCGCAGCTACCGACCGCCTCCCGGGCCGCCGCCCGGGCCTCGGCGTCGACCGCCAGCACCTCGGCGACGCTCCCTAGATGACGCCGGGGGATGGCCTCCAGCACCCGCTCGACGACCCCGGGGATGCGGGTGAAGCCGATGCGCCCTTCCAGGAACGCCCCGACGGCCACCTCGTCGGCGGCATTGAGCACGGCGGGAGCCGACCCCCCGGCCCGGCCTGCCTCGTACCCGAGACGCAGGCAAGGGAAGGCAACCGGGTCGGGCGCCTCGAAGGTGAGGCTGCGGCCGGCCAGGTCCAGGAGCGGGGCCATCCCGGGCGCGCGGCGGGGGAAGGTCAGGGCGTACTGGATGGGGATCCTCATGTCGGGAGGCCCGAGTTGTGCCTTCAGGGAACCGTCGACGAACTCCACCAGGCTGTGCACCACGCTCTGCGGGTGGATCAGCACCTCGATGCGCTCGTAGGGCAGGCCGAACAAGAGGTGGGCCTCGATGACCTCGAAGGCCTTGTTCATCAGCGTGGCGGAGTCGACGGTGATGCGGCGGCCCATGCGCCAGGTGGGATGAGCCAGCGCCTCGGCCACCGTCACCCGCTCCAGGTCGGCTCGGGCCCGCCCCAGGAAAGGGCCCCCGGAAGCCGACAGCACGATCCGGCGCACGAAGGCGATATCCTCGCCCGCCAGGCACTGCAGCAGGGCAGAATGCTCCGAATCCACCGGAAGCAGTTCCCCCCCGCCCCGGCGCCGGGCTGCCTCCACCACCGGCCCGCCCGCCACCAGGCTCTCCTTGTTGGCCAGGGCGAGACGGTTCCCTGCGTCGAGGGCAGCCACCGAGGCGGCCAGCCCGGCGGACCCCACCACCCCGTTGAGCACCACGCACCCCGGGGTGCCGGCCAATTCGATCACCCCCTCCGCACCGAAGCAAACCCGCCTGCCCAGTTCCGCGACGAAGCGCTCCCTCTCCTCTCCGGTGGGGGCGGCCACCGCCACCGTCGCGCCGGGGTGGGCGGTCCCGAGGCGCAGCAGGGAGGCGGAGCCCCGGGCGGCCGCCAGACCCCGCACCTCCATCCCCAGGCCGGCGGCCACCTCGAGCGCCTGCCGCCCGATGGAGCCGGTGGCCCCGAGGACGATCAGCGGCCTCAGCGCAGCAGCCCCATCGTCTCGAAGAGCACCCACGCCGCGGGCAAGACGAACAGGAAGGCGTCGATGCGGTCGAGGATGCCGCCGTGACCCGGGAGGATCGACCCCATGTCTTTGATCCCCAGGCTGCGCTTCACCATCGACTCGGCCAGGTCGCCCAGCGGCGCCATCACCGCCACCACGAGCCCCAGAATGGCCCCGGCCCGCACGCCCACCTCGTCGAAGAGGTAGCCGGCCGCCACCGCGGCGCCTATGCCCAGGATCACTCCCCCGGCCAGTCCCTCCCAGGTCTTCTTGGGCGAGAGCACCGGGGCCATGGGCCGCGCCCCCCAGGCCCGGCCGGCGAAGAAGGCGCCCACGTCGGCGGCGATCACGGTGAAGGCGACGGCCAGAACCAGCACGCGGAACTGGGGTGAGGCGGCAATTAGGAAGGCAAACCCTGCCGTCCCCGTGACCCAGAGCATGCCCAGGATGGTGAGCCCCCCATTGGTCAGCGCATCACGGCGCCGGGGCGCGAAGGCGTAGTAGAAGAACGACAGCACCGTGACCGCCACTACCGCGGTGGGGATGGCCACCGGGCCGTAGAACCACATCCCCACCAGCAGGCCTACGCCCCCCGGAAAGCCGAACAGGGCCAGGGGCTGGTATCCGCTGCGCCGCAGCGCGCCGTAGAACTCGCCGAGGCCGAGCACGGCCAGCAGCCCCACGAATCCGGCGAAGAACTCACCCCCCACCCAGAGGGAGCCGAGCAGCAGGGCGGCCAGCACCATTCCGGTCGCCACCCGCACCGGCAGATCGGAGCGGGGCCGCGCCGCCACCTCCTCGTCCGCTCCGAGGTGGGCCACATCTTCGAACCCGACCACGCCGGACTCCAGCCCGAGCATGGGTGCGGCCAGGGCCTGCAACTCGGTCTCGCCGGTATCGGCTGCGGCCACCTCCTCGGCCAGGCCGCGGTGCTCCATGGTCACCGCCCCCGCCAGGGTCTCCTCGCTGATTGGACCCGGGCCGGAGGGCGGCCTCTCGAAGTCGAAGACCGGAGGGGGCATCTCCCGGGTGCGCCCGGTGACACCGGCGCCCTCCCCAGGAGCGGCAGCGTCGGCCACCGGAAGAACCGGCCCATATCGAGGGGGATCCTCCGGCGCCCGCCCCGCCGACGGCCGGGGCGGCGGCATCCCCGGCTCGGGGAAGGCCTCCCACCCCGCCGCCTCCAACTCCCCGGCCCCCAACCCGCCGGACCCGGCCCCGGCAGCCTCCTCCGTCTCGTCCCTCAACTCCGCCAGGGGCTCCCCGGGCTCCGGGAAGGGCACCCAACCCGCCTGGCGGAAGCCCTCTTCCTCCCAGTCGTCCTCGTCCCCCTCCTCGTCCTCCTGTTGCCCCTCAGCCCGATCCCCCTCCCCGGAGACCTTCGCGGCGCCGCCCTCTTCTCCCCACGCCGGCATCGCCGGCGGCAGCTCCGGCGGCCGGGCAGCGGCCGCGCTCCCCGACGGCTCTCCGTCGGGAACGCCCGGCCATCCCGGCTCTTCTGCCCACTCCTCCTCCCAATCCTCCTCGGGGAGAGTGACGGGCGGGACCGCAACCTCATCCTCGTCGATCTCGGCGTACCACCCGGCCGCCGGGGGCTCTGCCTCGCCGGACCACTCGGCTTCGCCCCACTGGCCTCCGTCTTCTTCCTCCCCCGGGGCCGCCTCGCCTGCACCCGCGGGTACCGGGAAACCCTCCGCCACCCCCGTTGCGCCCTCCGATCCGCCCGCCTGCCAGGCATCCCAGGCGGCTTCGGTGGCGATCGCGTCGTCGGCCCCGGCGTCCGGTCCCGGCTGCGGCAGGAGTTCCTCCACCGCCGGGGGCAGCCACGGCGGCGGCCGCGCCGCCTCCTCCTCATCGGCCACCCCGGCCTGTGCCGGCTCCACCTCGCGGCGGCGGCCCAGCCAGCCGCGCCGACGCGGCTTCATGGGAGATGCTGTCGGCACGGCTTCCGCCTCCGGTGCTGCCGCGGTCGCCGCAGGCTCCGCCGCCGGTGCTGCCGGGGTCGCCGCGGGTTCCGCCGCCGGGGGCAGCGCCGACCCGGCCGCAGGTGAGGCTGGGGCCGGCGCTCCCTCCACGAAGGCCAGCCACTCATCCACCTCGGCCTCTACCTCGGCCTCAACCTCAGCCCCCACCTCAGGCTCCACCTCAGGCTCCACCTCAGCCCCCACCTCAGCCCCCGCCGCCTCGAGGTCTTCGCCGGCCTCGGGCAGGGCCGAGTCCGGGGAGCCGGGCACCGGCCCGGTGGGCGTCGCCGGCGCCGGGGGCTCCCAGGCCGCCAGCACCAGTCCCGAAGCATCTGGGCCGGCGGGGGCACCGTCGTCGGAGGCGGTCTCCTCCGGCCACGACTCCGACGCGACGCCTCCCTCCCGGGCTCCGGTGGCCTCCTCGCTGCCCGGCCGCCCCCATTCGCCGGGCTCCCCCGTCGGCTCGACATCGGCGAGGGCAGGAACCCAAGGCAGCGTGGGCAGATCCTCCTGCACCGGACCCGCCTCGCCGGGTTCGATGACCTCCACCTCCGGCGCTTCGCCCAGCTCGGCCAGCAGGGCAGAGGCCGCCTGCTCGAGATCCGCTACCGCCGTCGAGAGACCGGGCCCCGCATCCTCTTCCGGGAGCTCCTCGGGCGCCTCACCACCCTCGCCGGTCTGAACCGGGGGCAGGGGCGGGCCCATCGCCGACTCGCCCGGCACGGCCGGGAGAGGCGGTGGCGCCGCCGTCGCGCTCAACAGATCCAGCGGGATCAGTGCGGCTGCCGCCGGGGCCGCCTTCGGCTCCTCGCCGCCCTCCCCGGGCTCCTCGCCGCCCTCCCCGGGCGGCGCCGCGGTCGAGGGACCCGCGGAGAGATCCGCGGAGACCAGAGACGCCGGAGGCGCCGCCGCCGGGGCCGCCGCCTCCCACCACGGGAAGACCGGGGCGGCCGGCGCCGCCTCCTCCTCTGCATCGGGCTCGTCAACCCACTCGACGGTCCGGAGCGCCGCCTCCGGATCGAGAGGCTCCTCCCTCTGCCCCTCCTCCGCCTCGAGTCCGGCTGCCCACCAGCCGGCAGGCTCCGCCTCGTCCGAGGGGAGAGGCACGGTCTCTCCTCCCCCCCCCGGTTCCGCCACCCCTTCGCTCCCTGAGCCGCCCCGACGCGCCCCGCGTCCGAAGCGACGCCGGCGCGAGGAGCGCCCCGGAGTCTCCTCCGGACCGACCGGCGTGGCGGCGTCCTCCGCCTCGCCGGAGGCTTCGGAGGACCATCCGGGATGCCAAGGATCACCCGGATGAGGGTGGAACTCCTCGTCGTCTCCTCTGCGGCTCACCGTTCCTCCTCGCCGCCCCGCCCGCACCTAGACCTCGAGGAGCTCGGCTTCCTTGCGAGCGAGCACCTCGTCGATCCGAGCCACGTGGCGGTCGGTGATGTCCTGCAGTTCCTTCTCGGCCCGCCTGATGTCGTCGTCGGAAACCTGGCCCTCCAGGGACTCCAGGGCCACCTTCGTGTGGCGCCGCACGTTGCGTGCCGCCACCCGGGCCTCCTCGGCCATGTGACGCACCAGTCGGATGAGCTCGCGCCGGCGCTCCTCGGTCAGCGGCGGGAAGGCCAGGCGGATGACGGTGCCGTCGTTGCTGGGGTTCAGTCCCAGCTCGGAGGCGAGAATGGCGCGCTCGATGGCCCCGATAGTGGAGCGGTCGTAGGGATGCACCAGCAGCAGCCGCGCCTCGGGGACCGAAAGGGAGGCCAGTTGCTGCAGCGGGGTAGGGCTCCCGTAGTAGTCCACCGTGATCCGATGCATGATCGCCGGATTGGCCCGGCCGGTGCGGACCGTGGCGAAGTCGGCCTGCAGGTGGGTGACCGCCTGGTCCATCTTGGCCTCCCCCTCCAAGAGGGTCTCCTCGATCACCGGCTCCTCCTCATCAGTGGACCAGGGTCCCCACCGGCTCCCCCCGCACGGCGCGAGCCACGTTGCCGGGAACGGAGATGTTGAAGACCCTGATGGGCAGGTTGTTCTCCAGGCACATCGTAATGGCGGTGGCGTCCATCACCCGGAGTTGTCGCTCCAAGACCTCGCGGTAGCGCAGTTCGGTGAAGAAGCGGGCGCCGGGGTTCAGGACCGGGTCTTCCTCGTAGACCCCGTCCACCTTGGTGGCTTTGAGCACGGCCTCGGCGCCGATTTCGGCGGCGCGGAGGGCGGCCGCGGTGTCCGTGGTGAAGAAGGGGTTGCCGGTGCCGGCGGCGAAGATCACCACCCTCCCCTTCTCCAGATGCCGGATGGCCCGCAGCCTGATGTAGGGCTCGGCCACCTCCTCGATGCGGAGGGCGGTCTGCACCCGTGCCCGGCATCCTTCCCCTTCCACCGCCTCCCGCAGCGCCATGGCGTTGAGCACCGTGGCCAGCATGCCCATGTAGTCGGCGTTGGCCCGGTCCATCCCCGCCGCCGCCGACGAAAGCCCGCGGAAGATGTTCCCGGCCCCGACCACCACCGCGATCTGATGGCCCTCGGCCTGGCCGACGGCGATCTCCCCGGCCAGGCGCCTGACCGTGCCGGGATCGATGCCGTACTGCAGGGCGGGATCGGCGAAGGCCTCCCCGGAGAGCTTCAGGACGACGCGACGGCCCATCTAGTCGATCGGCTCCCCCACCCCGATGCGGGCGAAGCGGCGCACCTGGATGTTCTCGCCCATGGAACCGGCGAGGCCGTTGACCATCTCGCCGACGGTGCCCTGGAACTTCTCCGGGTTCACGAACGGCTGGTCGTAGAGCACATGCTCCTCGTAGAAGACCCGCAAGCGCCCCTCCACGATCTTCTCGACGACCTTGTCCGGCTTGCCCTCGTGACGGGCCTGGGCGGCGATGACCTCGCGCTCATGAGCGAGCAGGCCTTCGGGCACCTCTTCGCGCCGCACCCAGCGGGGGCGCGCCGCGGCCACGTGCATGGCCAGGTCGCGGGCGGCCTGCTGGAACTCCGGGCTCTTGGCCACGAAGTCGGTCTCCGCAGCCAGTTCGACCAGGACCCCTATGACCGGACGGTCGGCCTGGATGTGCAGGTAGTGGCCGATGGCCCCCTGGGTGGTCACGCGGGTGGACCGCTTGCGGGCGTCGGCCAGGCCGCGCTCGCGCAGCAGGTCCTTGGCCTTGTCCACATCGCCCCCGGCATCGGCCAGGGCCCGCTTGGCGTCCATCATCCCGGCGCCGGTGGCCTTGCGCAGCGCCACGACGTCGTCGGTGGAGATCTCAGGCATCGTGCTCTACCTCTCTGCCGGTCCCGGGCGCCACGGCGGCCGGGCCGGCGTCCTTCCCGCGGGCTTCGGTCAACTGGCGCCCCTCGGCCGCGGCGGCGGCGATGATCCCCGCCATCAACTGCCCCGAGCGGATCGCATCGTCGTTCCCGGGGATGACCAGGTCCACCGGGTCGGGGTCGCAGTTCGTGTCGACCACCGCGATGATGGGAATGCCCATCCGTTTGGCTTCCTTCACCGCGATGGCTTCGGTGCGCACGTCGATGACGAACACCAGGTCGGGAACCCGATGCAGGTCGCCCACCCCGCCCAGCACCGTCTCCAGCTTGCCGAGTTCGCGTTGCAGGTGGAGGCGCTCCTTCTTGGGCAGGCCCTCCATCTCTCGGGAAGCCTGCATGCGCTGCAGTTCGCGCATGTAGAGGATGCGCTTGTGGATGGTGGCGAAGTTGGTGAGCATGCCGCCCAGCCAGCGGTGGTTCACGAAGGGCATGCCGGCCTCGGCCGCCGCCTCGGCAACGACCGCCTGCGCCTGCTTCTTGGTGCCGACGAACAGCACCGTGCCCCCGCCGGCAACGACGTCTCGCACCAGGGTGTAGGCGCGCTCGCACGCCTCCAGGGTCTGACGCAGGTCGATGATGTGGATCCCGTTGCGCTCCGAGAAGATGTACGGGCGCATCTTGGGGTCCCAGCGCCGGGTCTGGTGCCCGAAGTGGACGCCAGCCTCCAGCAGCTCTCGCATGGTGACGTGGGCCACCGCTGCCTCCTCTAGTTTCGGTTGGGCCTCCGCCCGCCCGGGGCCTCCCCGGGAGCCTGCCGGCTTCCCGACCGCGGGAGGTTGCGGCGAGCGTGTGGAATCGGCGGAAGTATAGGCGGAGCCGGGCGCAGGCCGGCAGGGGGCGCTCCCTCGGGGGCCGCGCCTCAGCCCATGTGCTGGCCCGGTTCCATGAGGCGGTTGCGCAGGCTGAGCACCGCCTTGGTGTGGATCTGGCAGATGCGCGACTCGGTAACCCCGAGCACCGCCCCGATCTCCGCCAGCGTCAGGCCCTCGTAGTAGTAGAGGGTGACCACGAGGCGCTCCCGCTCGGCGAGGCGGTTGATGGCGTCGATGAGCACGAAGCGGCTCTCCTGCTGCTCGAACGAGCCGCCCGGGTCCACCGCCCGCGGGTCGGCCACCAGGTCGCCGATCGCCGCCGCGCCCCGCTCGGAGGGGTCGACCAGTTCGTCCAGGGCCACGAAGCCCAGGGTGGCGATCTCCCCCAACTGGTCCTGGAGGGCCCCCGTGGAGAGGCCCATGTGCTCGGCCAGCTCCTCATCGCTGACCGACCGCCGCAGCTGATGCTCCAGCTCGGCCAGCGAGCGCTGGATCTCCCGGGCCCGAGCCCGCACCGACCGGGGCACCCAGTCCAGCGCCCGCAACTCGTCGAGGATGGCGCCCTTGATGCGGTTGACCGCGTAAGTCTCGAACTTGATGCCGCGTTCCGGCTCGAACTTGTCGATGGCGTCGATCAGCCCGAACATGCCGTAGGAGACGAGGTCGGCCTGCTCGACGTTGCGGGGGAGCCCGACCCCCACCCGTCCGGCGACGAACTTCACCAGCGGGGAGTAGTGGAGGATGAGGCCCTCCCGGGCCTTCTCGTCGCCCTCCTCCTTCAACCGCCTCCAGGCCGCCTCGAGGCGATCGGGCGGGTCAGGCGCGGGGATGGGAACGGTCATAGGCAGACCTGAGGTGCCGGCGGGTGACGGCAGTGTAGACCTGGGTAGTAGCCAGCTCGCGATGGCCCAGCAGTTCCTGGACGACGCGCAGGTCGGCGCCACCCTCCAGCAGATGGGTGGCGAAGGAGTGTCGCAGGGCATGAGGGAAGGTGCCCAGGCGAGCTCGTACCACCCGGCGGATGCCGCGTTCTCCCAGCGGCCCGCCGCGCACCCCCAGCCACAGGGCGGCCTCGTCCCCCGCACGCGCCAGTGCCGGCCGCCCCTCGTCCAGGTAGCGGTCCAACGCCCGGCGAGCCTGGCCGGCCAGCGGCACCACTCTCTCCTTGCCCCCTTTGCCCCACACCCGGATCAGCTCTGCCCCGCGCACCGCGGCCGCCGTCAGAGACGCCGCTTCGCCCACCCGCAGCCCGGTGCCGTAGAGCAGCTCGAGCAGGGCGCGGTCGCGTTGCGCCACCGGGTCGACGCCTTCGAGAGAGTCCAGCAGCGCCCCCAGGGAACCCGCCGGGAAGGCGCGCGGCAGGTGCCGCGGCCGCTTGGGGCCGGCGACCCCTTGCGCCGGGTTGGCCCCCACCAGCCCCCGCCGAGCGGCATCGGCGAAGAAAGCCCGGATCGCCGACGCCTTGCGCGCCGCCGACCGGGGCGCGTAACCGCGGGCGGCCAGGTGGGCCAGGAAGCGCCGCACCACCACGCGGTCGGCCTCCCCCGGCGAGCGCAGGCCGCGGCGATCGCAGAAGTCGAAGAACTGGCACAGGTCCCGCCGGTAGGCCTGCAGAGTGTGGGAAGACAGGCCGCGCGTCGCGGCGAGACGCTCCAGGTAGCCCGCCACGAGAGCCGCCGACCATTCCGGGCAGGGTGGGATGCGCGTCACGCCCCCATCGTGGCCCGGCGAGCCGGACGATTCAACGACCCGGCAGCACCAGGCCCCCGTCACGGCGCACCAGACCGGCCACCTCGAGGCGCGCCAACGCCGCCATCGCCTCGGCCACCCCCAGGCCGGCGGCGGTAGCGGCTTCCTCCAGGGCGGCTCCCCCCGGCGGCAGAGCGGCCAGCAGAGCCCGCCCCGGCCCCTCCACGGGCGGCGCCGGCCCCGACGGGGCCGGCGCCCTCCCCGGCCCGAGCAGCAGGGACAGGGAGGCCACCAGGTCGGCCGGGTCGAGCACCGGCGTCGCCCCGTCACGGATGAGCAGGTTGCAGCCCCGGGAGGTGGCGCGACCCACGTCGCCCGGCACGGCGAACACATGGCGCCCTTGCTCTAACGCGGCCGCGGCGGTGATGAGCGCTCCGCCGGTCTCTCCTGCCTCGACGACCACCACCGCGCCGGCGAGGCCGGCGATGATGCGGTTGCGCGGGGGGAAGCGCCACGGCTCGGGGCGGGCTCCCGGCGGGTACTCGGTCACCATCCCGCCCCCGCCCGCCAGCAGGCTCTCGAGAAGAGGACGATGCTCCGCCGGGTACACGATGTCGGGACCGCAGCCCAGCACCGCCACTCCCGCTCCCCCCGCGTCTACCACCCCGCGATGGGCTTCGGCGTCGGCGCCGCGCGCCAACCCGCTGATCACCGGCCAGCCGACGGCGGCGCACGCCTGCCCGTACACCCGGGCCAGGCCGGTCCCATAACGAGTGCAGCGCCGGGTTCCCACGATGGCCACCCCGGGCTGCGCGGGAAGCGCTCCTTTCGAGAAGAGCACGTCGGGAGCCCCCGGAAGATCGGCGAGGTGCGCCGGGTACCCCGCCCCGCCGCGAAAGAGGGGGGTGACGCCCAGGCGGGCCAGCCGCTCGCGACAGGCGGCGAAAGGCAGGGCGGCGGCGGCGCGCACCGCCTCGGGAGCGGCTACCCGCCCCGAGGCCAACGCGCCGACCGCGCCCGCGGGTGACCCGAAGGCGCGCTTCAGCCGGTCGGCGCGGTCGGGATGCAGCCCGCAGAAGGCCAGGCGCAAGCGAGCCTCATCGCTCATCCCGCCGCCCTCAGGCTGAGCGCCTCGGCCACCTGCTCTTCGGCCACTGCCCCGACACCGGCCAGGTCGGCCAGGGTGCGGGCCACCCGGCGGACCCGGTCCCAGCCTCGAGCAGTCAGGGCCAGGCGATCGGCGGCGGCGCGCAACAGCCGCGTCGCCTCGGGACGCCACTGCAGGGCGTCGAGGTCGCGCCGCGACAGGCTCCGGTTGAGGGCGCCGCGCTCCGCCTGGAGCCGGCGAGCGACCGCCACCCGGCTGCGCACCGCGGCACTGGGCTCTCCCTCGGGGCCGCAGAGGTCGGCCGGGTCGAGCCGAGGCACCGCCACCTGCAGGTCGAAACGGTCGAGCAGCGGGCCCGAGAAGCGTCTGCGGTAGCGGGCCACCCCGGCGGGCGGGCAGGTGCACGCCACCAGGCGATCGCCGGCGTAGCCGCAGGGACAGGGGTTGGCGGCCGCCGCCACCTGCACGTCGCAGGGGAAGCGCACCGCAATCCCCTTGCGAGCGATGTGGACCCAGCCCTCCTCGATCGGCTGGCGCAGCGCATCCAGCAGGTAGGGAGGGAACTCGCCCAGCTCATCCAGGAACAGGACCCCGCGATGGGCGAGAGTGAGTTCGCCGGGCACGGGCACTCCGCTGCCTCCGCCGACGATGGCCGCCGGAGTAGCGGTGTGGTGCGGGCTCCGAAACGGCGGCTCGCTTGGGATGGGGCGGGGCCGGCCGGCCGCGGCCCAGGCACAGGCCACTTCGAGGGACTCGGCGGAGGTCAGCGCGGGGAGCATCCCCGGCAGGCAGCGGGCCAGCATCGTCTTGCCTGCCCCCGGGGGGCCCATCATGAGCAGGTGGTGCCCGCCGGCCGCCGCCACCTCGAGGGCCCGCCGGGCCAGAGCCTGACCGCGCACCCACGCCAGGTCGACACTCGCCCCCGACGCCGTCTCCGGCGGGGGACTGGGAGGCGATGGGGCCGTCTCGCCGAGCGCCGCCGCCACCGCCTCGGCGAGGGTGCGCACTACGCGCACCTCGGCCCGACTCACCACCGCCGCCTCCTCGGCCGAGCCGGGAGGCAGCAGGCAGGGGAAGCCCGCGGCGGCGGCCACGATGCCGGCGCCCAGGCCACCACGCGCCGGGCGCACCGCTCCGTCGAGCGCCAGTTCTCCCAGCGCCACCACTCCGGTCACCGCCGCGGGGACCATCCCGGAGGCGGCCAGTACGGCGAGGGCGATGGGCAGGTCGTAGGCCGAACCGGCCTTGGGGATCTCGGCCGGGGCCAGGTTCACCGTCAGGCGCCGATAGGGGAAGCGGTAGCCCGACGACAGCAGGGCGGCTCGCACCCGCTCTTTTGCCTCCCGCACGGCGGTATCGGGAAGGCCCACCAACTGGAAGGCCTCCTTGCCCCCGCCGACGTGCACCTCGACCCGCACCGGGCACGGGTCGATGCCCACCAGAGCGACGGAGGTGACGGCGGCGAACACACCCCCAAGGTAAGGGTCGGGGGTGACACCGGGAAGAGGGGCGCGGCCGCGGTGCCCCCGCCGGCACGGTCGCCTCCTCAGGGGCCGCGCGGATTGGGCGAGCGGAGCGAGACCCATCCGCCGGACCCCCGCCCGAAGGCGCAGCTTCTTCGGGCGGAACAGACCAGACAGCGGGCGAAGCCCACCGCCTATCCGCTAGGCCCCTTAGGAGAGGGCGTTGGCCCGGGCCACCGCCCCGAGCCAACCGGCGCTGGGCCGCGGCCGGCGCTGCAGGCTCTGCCGATCGACCTCGATGAGGCCGAAAGTGGGACCGTAGCCCAGGGCCCACTCGAAGTTGTCCAGGGCGCTCCAGTAGCAGTACCCCCGCACGGGAACACCGTCGGCGAGGCAGCGCCCGACTCCCTCCAGGGCGCGCCGCACGTACTCCACCCGCCGGGTGTCGTCGGCCACCGCCACCCCGTTCTCGGTCACCAGCACCGGGAGCCCCGTCTCACGGTGGGCCCGGCGGACGGCGGCCTCCAGCGCCTCGGGATAGAACTCCCAACCCATCAGCGTCTGCTCGGCCCCACGGGGCGGGCCCAGCGGGCCGGCTCGCCCCACGCGGATCCGGCTGTAGGCCTGCACCCCGACGAAATCCCCCGCGGCCGCCGCCTCCAGCAGCGGGCCCTCGTCGGAGTCCCGCAGCGCCTCGAGGGTGGCCTCGCCTCCCGGCTCCGCCGCCTGGTAGTCGGACATCGCCAGGGTCAGGCCCACCGCCGCCTCGGGGATGGCCCGGCGCACCACCTCGACAGCGCGCCGATGCGCCGCCGCCAGCACCCCCTGCGCCCGGCGATGCCGCTCGGGATCACGCTCCCCCGGGGGGAACAGGCCGGTCAGGTAGCCCATGGTGGCCAGGATGTTGGGCTCGTTGATGGTGCACACCCACCGCACCTCGTCCGCCAGCGCGTCGGCCGCGGCGGCGGCGAAGCGGGCGAAGCGCCCGGCCGTAGCCGGGTCGGCCCACCCTCCCCGGTCTGCCACCCACCGCGGGGTGGTGAAGTGGTGCAGGGTCACCACCGGTTCCAGCCCGCCTTCCCGGCAAGCCTCGACCATCCGCCGGTAGTGGCCCAGCGCCGCCTGAGAGAACTCCCCCTCCTCGGGCTCGATGCGGCTCCACTCCAGCGAGAACCGGTAGGCGTTGAACCCGAGGGAAGCCAGCAGGCCGAGATCCTCGAGATAGCGGTGGTAGTGGTCGCAGGCATCGCCGCTGGGCTCGACGCAGGGCGAGGCGGGATCGTGCTCCCAGGCCCACCAGTCGTTGTTCCAGTTGCCCCCTTCGACCTGGTGAGCCGCGGTGGCCGTGCCCCACAGGAACCCGCCGGGGAAGAGGACCACCGCCTCTACTTCCCCGAGAAACGCGGCGGGCGCTTCTCGAGGAAGGCCTGCACCCCCTCGATCACATCCTCCGAGGAAAGGCATTGCGCCTGGGCCTGGGCCTCGTACTCGAGGGCTTCGTCGAAGGACATCTCGAAGGAGTGGTCCAGGCCCAGCTTCACGGTCCGCTGCGCCTGCGGAGCGCCTGCGGCCAGTTCGGCGGCCACCTCGGCGGCGCGGCGCCTGAGATCCTCCGGATCCACCACCTCGGCGGCCAGGCCGTAGCGCAGGGCGTCGTCGGCGTTCACGATGCGCCCGGTCAGCGCCAGTTCCTTGGCCCGGGCCAGGCCGATGCGCCGGGGCAGCAGCCAGATGCCCCCGAAGTCCAACACCAGGCCGCGACGCACGAAGATCTCCGAGAACCGGGCCCGGCGGCTGGCGATGACGATGTCGCAACCCAGGGCCAGGTTCATCCCGGCGCCCACCGCCACCCCGTCCACCGCGGCCACCGACGGCTTGCCCAGTTCGTAGAGGGCGCGGGCGGCGCGGTTGAGGGGGCGCATCGCCTCATAGAGCAGGGTGGGCCCTCCCTGGAGAGCGAAGCCCGCCACCAGGTCGGCGCCGGAGCAGAAGTCGTCGCCGGCGCCGGTGATCACCAGGGCGCGCTGTTCCGAAGCGCCGAAATCCTGGAAGAGGTCGGCCAGGGCACCCCATTGGTCGGGGGGTATGGCGTTGCGGCGAGCCGGGTTGTCGATGGTCAGCCAGCGGACGGGGCCGTCGTCGGTGATGGAGAACATGCCGACAATCTACCCGCCGCACCTACCATGCCGCTCGTGCTCCCCCCCGCGGTTCCCGACCCGCAACTGGGCCACCTGCCGCCGCGCCCTGCCGCGGCGGACCTCCCCGCCATGGAATCGGTCGGCCTGGTGCAGCCCTACCAGGCACGCAAGCGTTACCTCTGCCCCGGCTGCCAGGGCTACATCGAGATGGGCGAGGGCCACCTGGTGGTGGTACCGGAGCACTCCCCCGACCTCCGCCGGCACTGGCATCGGGCCTGCTGGCATCGAGAGCGGCGGCGCCGGCACGGTCGCCGGCACTAGCCGCTCAGCCGATGCCGGGCAGCCAGCGGACCTGAGCGCCTCCCCGGCTCAGGCGGACGGTGACCAGGTCGTAGCGCACCGGGGGCACCGGCAGCGCCCGCCCGGCGCGCCGGAAGCGGGCCGCCTTGCCGGCGGTGAACTCCTCCCCCGGATCGCCCCCCACCCTGGTCTTCACCTCAACGGCCACCAGGAGCGACCCCCAGGCCACCAGCAGGTCGATCTCGTCGGTGCCCACCGCGACGTTGCGGCCCAGCACCCGGGCCCCCCGCTTCTCCAGGAAGGCGGCGGCCAGGCTCTCGCCGAAGCTGCCTACCCGCTCTCGTCGTCGAGCGGCCGCAGTTCGGGGTGCTCCACTTCCTCGAGGTTCACGTCGCGGAAGGTGAGTACCCGCACCTTCTTGAGAAACCGCGTGGGGCGGTACATGTCCCATACCCAGGCGTCTTCCATCTCGATGTCGAAGAACACGCTCCCGGCCGTGTCGCGAGTGTGCAGGTCGACCCGGTTCGCCAGGTAGAAGCGGCGCTCGGTCTCCACCACGTAGCGGAACATGGGGAGCACGTCGCGGTACTCCTGGTAGATCTGCAGCTCTACGTCGGTTTCGTAGCGCTCGAGATCCTCTTCGCTCATCGCGGTCTCCTCATCACCCGGCCCGGCCGGGGTGGCTCGTGGCGGGGACGGCGCCGATGATACCCGCCCCCCGCGTCGGCTCTCCGTGGCCCTGCAGGGCTCGTTGTAGCAGCTGCCTGTGACTCGCCGCCGCCGGCCTCACAGGCCGCCCCAGCGGCTCGGCGGCCACACCCGCACGAAAGCCCGGCCCACGATGGCGGTCTCCGGGATCGGCCCGAAGACCCGGCTGTCGGTGCTCGAAGAGCGGTTGTCCCCCATGACGAAGACGTGCCCGTCGGGCACGGTGAGCGGCCCGTACCGCGCCATCCGGGACCCCTCCTTCACGTACGGCTCCTCGATGGCTACCCCATTCACGAACACGCGGTTCTGGCGGATCTCCACCGTCTCCCCGCCGACGGCGACGACGCGCTTGATGAGGGCCGAATCGGGAGAGGAGAGGCCGAGCGACTCCGCCACGTGGCGCACCAGCGCCCCGAAGATGGTCTCCCCGTCGCCGCGGCCGTCCTGAGGGTTGTCGAAGACCACGATGTGCCCGCGCGACGGGTCGCCGAAGCGGTAGGCCAGCTTGTTGACCATCACCCGGTCGCCCTCCAGCAGGGTGTCGTGCATCGACCCGGAAGGGATGAAGAAGGCCTGGACCAGGAAGGTCTTGATGAGGACCGCCACCACCAGGGCCGCCAGGATGAGGATGGGCAGTTCCTTCCAGAAGGTGCGCCCGGCGGCCTTCTTGTCCCCGCGGCGGCGAGCATCCCGGCGCAGACGCCGCAGCGAGGCGGTCTGCTCGGCGTCGCCCGGCAGGGCGACGGCTCCGCCGGCGAAGGGATCCGAGGGGGCGGCGAGCCCTTCGGCCGCCTCCGACCCTGACGCCTCCGGCCCGGGGGCGACAGAAGGAGGCGGAGAGGAGGGTCCCGGCGCGTCTTCTGGAGATCCGGGAGGAACAGGCGAGGTCACGAGGGCGACGATACTGCGGCAGGGGGAGTGCGGGGAACGGCCCTCAGTCGCGCTTCTCCTTGATGCGAGTGGCCTTGCCCACCCGCCCGCGCAGGAAGTAGAGCTTGGCCCGGCGCACGTCGCCCCGACGGATCACTTCGATGCGCTGCACGATGGGAGCGTGGATGGGGAAGATGCGCTCCACTCCCACGCCGAAGGACACCTTGCGCACCGTGATGCTCTCGCGCAACCCGCCGCCGCGACGGGCGATCACCACCCCCTCGTACACCTGGACCCGCTCCCGGCCGCCTTCGACCACGCGCACGTGGACCCGCACCGTGTCTCCCGGGCCGAAGTCCGGGAGGTCGGAGCGCAGTTGCGCTGCTTCGACCTGATCCAGCGTGTTCATGGGGGATTCCCTTCGCGCCGAAGCCAGGACGGCGGGCGCCGTCCGGCGGCGGGAGTTTAGCCCTCGCCTTCTTCCTCTGCGAACCCAGGCGGGAGGAGGTCCGGACGGCGCTCCCGGGTCCGGCGGCGGCGCTGCTCCCGCCGCCAGGCGAGGATGCGGGCGTGGTCGCCCGAGAGCAGCACCCCGGGCACTTCCCAGCCCCGGAAGTCCGCCGGCCGGGTGTACAGCGGCTCCTCCAGGAGGCCGTCGCGAAAGCTCTCCGCCCCGGCCGACTCGGGATTGCCCAGCACCCCGGGCAGCAGTCGGGCCACTCCCTCCACCACCACCAGGGCGGCAGCCTCGCCGCCGGCGAGCACGAAGTCGCCCAGCGAGGCTTCCTCTTCGATGAAGTGCTCGGCCACCCTCTCGTCCACTCCCTCGTAGCGGCCGCAGACCAGGGTGAGGTCGGGCAGGCCCGCCCAGCGATCCAGCGTGGGCTGGCCGAGCCGCCGCCCGGCCGGGGTTAGCAGGACGCGGTGGGTGCCGGCCAGCGGCTCCAGCGCCGCCGCCAGCGGCTCCACCATCATCACCATCCCCGGTCCCCCCCCGAAGGGGGCATCGTCGAGCCGGCGGTGGCGGCCGAGGCCGTGCTCCCGCAGGTCCACGAGAACGATCGACAGCAGCCCGGCTTCGATCGCCCTCCCCACCACCCCGACGGCCAGGGGGGAGCGGAAGAACTCGGGGAACATGGTGACCAGGTGGAGTCGCATCGCCGTCAGCGTATCGGCTCTGCGCCGGGGCAGCTTCCACCGAAGCAGGGGGATCCGTTGGTATCGTCGGGCCATGCCGCGCCCGGGTGCCGCCTGGTCCCTGCTCCTCGCCGCCGTCGCGCTGGCCGGCGGGGTCGGCTCCGCCGCCGCCCAGGTCCAGGGCCCCTGCACCGCGTACTTCAACGGCGTTGAGGCGCCGCGCATCGACTCACTCGCCTCCCCCCTGTTGCTCACCGACGACGACGCCCTGGTGTTCTCGGGGGTCGACGCCGCCGGCACCCGGCAGGCCCGACTCACGGTGCTCCTCGGCCCGGCCTCGCTGGGCCGGGCGGAGTCCTCCGCCCCTGCCGCCGGTGAATTCCTCGTGTCCCTGGACCTCGCCGAGGTCGCCCCGTACGGAGTCGGCCTGCTGCGGGTACGGGCGCTCACCGACAACTGCACCGTGGAGGTCTGGCTGCGCCTGGGGGGCCGCACTCCCTTCACCACCCTCATCGGCCTCACCGGCGGCGGCCTGGCGCTCGCCGGGCTCACCGCCCAGATCTCCGCCCTGCTGGCCCGCCGGCGCTGGTCGCTGCCGGTGGCGGCTGCCGCCGGGGTAGCCACCGGTGCCGGCGGCGCCTTGCTGGGCCAGGAGTTCGGACGACTGCAGTTGTCCTATCCCTCGCTGGCGGGGTGCATCGCTCTCGCCGTCGTCGTCGGCCTGGGATTGGCGCTCCTGCTCCGCCCGCGTCGCGATCGGCCCGCTGCCGAGGAGGGCCCCGATCGGCCGCCGACCGCGACGCCTGCCGCCGCTGATCCCCGGCCTTCGCCTCCGGTCCCCGCCCCCGGACCCGCCTCGACGGCCTCACTCCAGGCGCCGCCCGCCGCCGCGGTGGCGCCCCGCCCTGCTCCGGCCGCGCCGCCGGCTGCCGCCGGGCCCTTCTGGTCCTACGTCATGGCTGAGGTCGAGGTCCTCGACCTCGATGACTACAGCCGGGTGGTGGCCGTCCTGCGCCCCGGCGCCTGGTACCTGGCCAAGCGCGAGGCCGGCGGCTGGACCCGGGTGGTGGCGGCCGACGGCGTGGAGGGCTGGGTGCCCCGCCAGGCCCTGCACCGCGAGGGCTGAACCCCCAGGGTGCGAGACCCCGGCGGCGAAACCCTCTTCCGGGGGGTTCGCCCCCGGGCGTCTCGGCGACGGCGCCTGCGCCGGTCGCGACGCCCGGCCATCGCCATCGCCCGGCATCGCCTGGACCCGGCAGCCCCGTCCGATCCTGCCCCCGGCTTAGCCGGCCCGCGGCGGCGCCGGGGCCTCTGCCGGCTCTTCGTAGAGGGTGGTACGCCGGGCGGGCACCCGCCCGGCAGCACGGATGATCCGCTCCAGGTCATCGGGCGCGGCAGCCGTGCCGTGAGCGGCCCCGGCGGCTCGCGAGATGCGGTCGCCCATGAGGGTGCCCCCCAGGTCGTTCACCCCGGCCTGCAGCAGGGCCGCCGCCCCGTCCCACCCCAGCTTCACCCACGACGCCTGGATGTTGCCCACCAGGCCGTCGAGTGCCAGGCGAGCCACGGCGTGGAGCAGCACCACTTCGTCCCAGGTGGGCCCCGGCCGGGCCCGTCCCTCGCGATACAGCGGAGCCTCCATGTGAACGAAGGGCAGCGGCACGAACTCGGTGAACCCCCCGGTCTGCGCCTGGAGGCGGCGGATCACCTCGAGGTGACGCGCCCAGGAGGCGGGGGAATCGACGTGGCCGAACATGATGGTCGCCGTGGTCGGCATGCCGAGGCGGTGGGCCGCAGCCACCACCTCGACCCACCGAGCGGTGTCGATCTTGCTCGGGCACAGCACCCGGCGCACCTCGTCGTCGAGGACCTCGGCGGCCGTGCCGGGCAGGCTGTCCAGGCCCTCGGCGCCCAGGCGACGCAGGAAGTCCGGGATCGACATCCCGAGAGTCCGGGCTCCGTGCCAGACCTCCAGAGGGCTGAAGGCGTGCAGGTGGAGGGAGGGGGCCGCCGCCTTGACCGCGGCCGTCAGCGCGAGGTAGAAGTCGCCGGTGACGGCCCGGGGAACGCCCCCTTGCAGGCAGATCTCGGTGGCCCCGGCCGCTGCGGCCTCGCCGGCTTGCCGCCCGACCTCCTCGACGGCCATGAGATAGGGCTCCTCCCCCCGCCCGCCGCCCTGCGAGAAGGCGCAGAAACCGCAGCGGTAGGTGCACCGGTTCGTGAAGTTGATGTTGCGGTTCACCACATAGGTGACGGTCTGCCCCTTGGCCCGGCGGCGCAACTCGTCGGCGGCGGCGGCCACCGCCTCGACCTCCGCCCCACGCGCCCCGAGCAGCAGTTCGACCTCGGCCGCGCCGGGACGGCGGCCGGCGAGGGACCTCTCCAAGACACGGGCCAAGCCCGGGCGCATCGATGCTTCGCCCGGCTCCCCCGCCGCCCAGGCCGGGTCCGCCCAGGCCGCCGACAGGCGGCCCGCCGGGGGCGGGATGGCCGTGCTCCGGCCCGGCGCCCACGGAACGCGGGGGCGCACCACCCCCGAGGCATCGATCTGGTCCAGGTAGGCCTTCAGCAGCGGGCCGGCGAGCGAGGCAGCGGCCCGGTCGTAGGCCACGCCCGGCGGCAGGGCGCCGCGCTCCACCAGCAGGTGCCCCGCCAGGGCCGTCCGCAGCTCCCCGAGGCGCTCCGTGTCCCAGTCACGCAGGAGCAGGTCGGTCGCTCCGGCTTCCACCGCCGCCACTGCCTGGCTCACCGTGTCGACGAACACCGACACCGCCGCCCCGGCGGAGCGGGCGGCGAGGCCGGCAGAGGCTACCCGGCTGCGCCCGGTGCGCAGGTACGCCGCCCGGGTGCGGGCCAGCGCCTCCCGCACGACGGGCCCCCCGCCCCGATCCAGCACGGTGAGGCGCCACCCGGGGATGCCGGCGGCCGCCAGGGACACCGCCCCGGATGGAGCCGCCACCCAGGCGGCCACCCCCACCGCCTGCGGTCCCCCGACCGGCAGGAGGCCGGCGCCCAGGATGGCCGCCCGTTCGGTCTCCCCGGGAGCAGCCGCCTCCAGCGTCGTAGTCCCTTCGCGGCGGCAGGTCTCCGCCCGGGCGGGGGTCACCGACCGGACGGGGCGCAGCCGACAGAAGGTGATCAAAGGCCCATCCCTCCCTGCTGAGGGCCGAGAGCGTAACCCTGCTCATCCGCGGAGGCCCGCAGGCGGCGGGACAGGGCCGGGTCCAGCCACTCGGCCCGAAGGAACTCCGGGTACACCGGAAGGCGGGGCACCAGGCGGAACCCGGCCGCCTCGGTGCGGTGCCGCAGTTCGTCCAGGTGCGGCCACGGCGCCTCCGGGTTCACCCAGTCGGGAGTGAGGGGCGATACCCCACCCCAGTCGTTGACCCCGGCCTCCAGGTACACCTCGAAGCGCTCGGTCAGGTTGGGCGGCACCTGCAGGTTCATCTCCGGCCCCAGGACCCAGCGGGCCACCGCCACGACTCGGGCCAGGTACTGCGGCGTGGGCTCGGCGGCGCCACCCATCGGCGTTCCCGGCTTGGCCCGGAAGTTCTGCACGATCACCTCCTGCACCGCCCCGGTCGCAGCGGCCAGGGAGGCCAGAGAGAAGAGGCTGTCGGCCAGTTCCTCCGGGGTCTCCCCGATGCCCACCAGCACACCGGTGGTGACCGGCACGCGCTGCGCCGCCATGGCCCGCAGCGCGGCCAGGCGACGCGCCGGGTCCTTGTCGGGGCAGCCGTGGTGGGGCATCCCCCGCTCCATGAGGCGGGGCGAGGCGTTCTCCAGCATGAGGCCCATGGAGGCGCACCACGGGCGGAGGGCCGCCACCTCGGCGGCGGACACCACCCCGGGGTTGGCGTGCGGGAAGAGGGTGGTGGCCTCCACGACGGCGCGCGCCACCCGGGCGGTGTACTCCACCGTGGAGGCGCAGCCGTGGCGCGCCAGGAAGGCGCGCGCTTCCGGCCACCGATCCTCCGGGCGGTCGCCCGAGGTGATGAGCGCCTCGGTGCAGGCGGCGGCCGCGCCGGCCCGGGCGATGGCCAGCGCCTCCTCCGGCTCCAGGTAGCGCCCGCCGGCCCCGGGCGGGGCGGCGAAGGTGCAGTAGGCGCAGCGGTCGCGGCACAGCGTGGTCAGGGGGAGGAACACTTTGGGCGAGTAGGTGACCACCCGTCCTTTGCCCTCATCCCGCAGGCGCCGGGCGGCGGCACACAGCGGAGCCGTCTCCCGCTCGCCGCGCAGGAACTCCACGGCCAGGACCGGGTCGGGGGCGGGGAAGGCCACGACCGGCGACGCTATCACGCCCTCCGCGACAAGCCCCGGCGAGGCCGTAAAGTACGGCCGATTCCCCGCAAGCCACAAGAGAGGAACGATGACGGACGGAAAGACCCGGGTAGGCCTGATGGGCTTCGGGCGGATCGGCCGCAACGTCTTCCGCCAACTGGAGGACCACCCCCGCATCGAGGTGGCGGCCATCGTCGACATCGCCGACCCCAAGGCCCTCGTCTACCTGCTCAAGTACGACACGGTGTTCGGCCGGTTCCCCAAGAAGGTGGGCCTCGACGCCGCCGGCAACCTGGTGGTGGGTGAGCGGAGCGTCCCCATCCTCGCCGCCCGCGACCCCGGCGACGTCGATTGGGCCGCCTACGGGGTGGACGTGGTGGTGCAGGCCACCCGCAAGCATCGCACCGCCGCCGAGTGCCGCCTCCATCTCGACAAGGGCGCCAAGCGGGTGGTGCTCGCCTCCACCCCCGAGGATCCCGGCGATATGGACACCCTCCTGATGGGGGTGAACGACGAGGTGCTCGGCCCCGAAGACACCATCGTCGCCCTCGGGTCCAACACCTCCAACGCGGTGGCCCCGGTGCTGAAGGTGCTCCACGAGCACTTCGGAGTGGAGTGGGCCCTGTTCACCACCGTGCACGCCATCACCAACGAAGCCCGCCTGGCCGACGTCCCCGGGACCTCCCTGCGGGGCAGCCGGTCGGCGGCGGAGAACATCATCCCCGGGCCCACCAACTCTCCGGAGATCGTGGAGCGGGCCCTGCCGGCCCTGAAGGGACGCATCGCCGCCATGGCCCTCAACGTGCCGGTGCAGGACGGCTCCAACGTGGACCTGGTGGCCTTCCTCAGGCGGGAAGCCGCCGCCGCCGAGATCAACGAAGCCCTGAGCGCCGCGGCGGCCGACAGCACGGTGCTGGCCTACACCGACGAGCCGATCGTCTCGTCGGACATCATCGGCAACAGCTACTCGGCCACGGTGGACGGCCTGGCCACGCTCGTTCTGGGCGGGACCATGGCCAAGCTGGTGATCTGGTACGACAACGGCTGGGGCTACGCCGCCCGGGCCGTCGAACTGATCGAGAAGCTGGCAGCCTTCGACCGCAAAGGGGTGAAGTGATGATCCGGGTAGCCATCAACGGCTTCGGGCGCATCGGCCGGGCCGTCTTCCGCGTCATCTCCCAGCGCCCGGCGGCGGGCATGGAGATCGTGGCGGTGAACGACCTGGCCGACGACGAGATGACGGCCTACCTCCTGAAGTACGACACCGTCATGGGCACCTTCCCCGGCGAGGTCGCAGTGGAAGACGGCTACCTGGTGGCGGGCGGGCATCGAGCCAAGCTCCTCACCTTCATGGACCCGGCCGAGCTCCCTTGGAAGGAGCTGGAGGTGGACGTAGCCATCGAGTCCACCGGGGCGTTCCGTTCCCGCGCCCAGGTGGCCAAGCACCTGGAAGCCGGGGCCAAGCGGGTGATCCTGACCGTGCCGGCCAAGGACGAGCTGGACGCCACCGTGGTCCTCGGCGTCAACGACGCCGACCTGGGCGCCGACGCCCGGATCGTCTCGAACGCCTCGTGCACCACCAACTGCCTGGCTCCCGTCGCCAAGGTCCTGGACGACGCCTTCGGGCTGAAGCGCGGGGTAATGACCACGGTGCACGCCTATACCAACGACCAGCGCCTCGCCGACGTCCCCCACAAGGACTTCCGGCGCAGCCGGGCGGCGACGGTGAACATCATCCCCACCACCACCGGCGCGGCCAAGGCCGTGGGCAAGGTGCTGCCGCAGCTTCAGGGCAAGCTCGACGGCATGGCCATGCGCGTGCCGGTGCCCAACGGGTCCACGGTGGACCTGGTGGCCGAGCTGGGCCGTGCCGTGACCGTCGAGGAGGTCAACGCGGCGGTCCGGCAGGCTGCCGAAGGCCCGCTGGCCGGCATCCTCCAGTACACCGAGGCGCCGCTGGTGTCCACCGACATCATCGGCAACCCGCATTCGAGCATCTTCGATGCGGGCTCCACCATCGTGCTGGGCGGCGACAAGATCAAGGTCATCGCCTGGTACGACAACGAGTGGGGCTACTCCCAGCGCGTGGTGGACCTCATCGAGCGGCTGGCCGCCCTTCCCGCGCCGGCGTAGCGCGCCGGCGGCAGATCCCTGCGCCCGGGCCCGGTGGGTGCCCGGGCGCAGGCGCGTTTGGCTAGTTTCGGCGGCGTGACCGACTTCGAGCGGATCTTCCACCCCCGCCGGATGGCCCTCGTTGGGGTGTCCTCCGAGGGCGGCGCCGGCTTCGCCAACGGCATGCTGCTCGCCTGCCGGGCCATCGGCTTCTCCGGCGAGATCCTGGCGGTGAACCCCAAGGGCGGGTCGTTCGCCGGGCACACGATCTTCCGCAGCCTCGACGAGATCCCCGGCGAGATCGACTTCGCCGTCATCGCCGTGCCCGCTCCCGCCGTTCCCGCGGCGCTGGAGGCCTGCCGCCGCAAGGGGGCGGCCGGCGCCGAGGTGCTCACCGCCGGCTTCACCGAGACCGGCACTCCCGAAGGCCGGGCCCTCGAACAGCAGATCAGGGAGATCGCCGCCCGCGGCATCCGGGTGGTGGGCCCCAACTGCTTCGGGATCTACTGCCCGGCCTCCGGCCTGACGCTGCTGCCCGGGGCCGACCTATCGAGGGAGAGCGGGCCGGTGGCCTTCCTCTCCCAGAGTGGCGGCATGTCGATCGACCTGGCCCACCTTGGGGGATGGATGGGCCTGCGCTTCAGCAAGGTGGTTTCCTTCGGCAACGGGGCCGACCTGCGCGAGGCCGAGTTGCTGCACTACCTGGCCGACGACCCCGAGACCGGGGTGATCGCCATGTATGTGGAGGGGGTGGCCGACGGCGGCGACTTCTTCCAGGCCATCCGCGCCGCCGCGGCGCGCAAGCCGGTGGTGGTGCTCAAGGGAGGCCTCTCAGAGGCCGGGGGGCGGGCGGTGGTGGGCCACACCGCCTCCATGGGGGGAAGCCGGGCCATCTGGTCGGGGGTGCTGCGACAGGTGAACGCCACCAGCGTCGCCAGCTTGGAGGAGTTGGCCCAGGCCTGCCTGGCCTTCTCGCATCTGCCGGCGCGGGTATTCCGCGGCATCTGCGCCGTCGGCGGCGGCGGCGCTCTGGGGGCGGCGGCCGGCGACGCCGCCGAAGCGTACGGCATCAGGTTGCCGGCGTTCGCGTCGGACCTGCGGGCCCGCCTCGAGGCCATCCTGCCCCGCCCCGGGTCGAGCGCGGGCAACCCCGTCGACGTAGCCAATCCCTTCGTGCCGCCGGCAGTGCTGGGGCAGGTGCTGCGCCTGGCCGCCGAGGACGACCGGGTGGACCTGCAGGTGTTGATCTCGCTGCTCTACCACTACAAGTCCCAGGCGCGAGCCATAGGGGCAGCAGTGGCCGACATCACCCCGTTCGCCGAGTTGGCCGAGACGGTGGCTGCGGCGGCGGCCGACACGGGGAAGCCGGTGGTGATGGTGCTCCCCGACCTCATGCGGGGCCCCGAGAACCTCGACCTCGCCGCCATGATGGCCCGGGCCCGGGAGGAGTTCACCCGCCGGGGTGTGCCCGTCTTCGGAGCCGTCGGCCAGGCGCTGCGGGCGATCGGCCACGTCAACGCCTACTACGGGAGGCGCCGTGCCCGATGACCGCATCACCACCGTGGCCCTCCTCCTGGAACAGGCAGCGGCGCGCGGGCAAAGCACGCTGGCGGAGCACGAGGCCAAGCAGGTGCTGGCCGCCTACAGCCTGCCCGTCACCCGGGAGATCCTGGTCACGACACGGGCAGAGGTGGCGCCCGCAGCGGGGGCCATCGGCTACCCCGTGGCCGTGAAGGCGTCGTCCCCCGAGATTCCCCACAAGAGCGAGCAAGGCCTGGTGCGGCTCGGCCTGGCCGACGAAGCCGCCGCCCTCCAGGCCTTCGACGCCGTCGCCTCCGCCCTGGCCGGGCGCGGCGGAGGAGTGCTGGTGCAGGAGATGATCACCGGCCGACGGGAACTGGCCATGGGCCTGGTGCGCGACCCCGACTTCGGGCCCTGCGTGATGTTCGGCCTGGGCGGCATCTTCACCGAGATCCTGGGCGACGCCGTCTTCCGCCGCGCCCCCCTGGAGCAGGCCGACGCCGACGACATGATGGCGGAGATCCGGGGGCGGGAGATGCTCGGCGCCATCAGGGGCCTGCCTGCTGCCGATCGCGACGCGTTGGCCGGCATGCTCATCGCCCTCGGGCAGATCGGCCTCGACCACGAAGGAGTCGCCGAGATCGACCTGAACCCGGTGATCCTGGCCGGGCCTCGGCCTGTGGTGGCGGACGCGCTGATCGTGCTGCGCCCCGAACTGCCCGTCCTCTGATCAGCGGTTCAGCGACGCCTCCAAGCCGGCTATCGCCTTGCGTCCCAGACGGCCGAACAGGGGTTTCATCAGGAAGGCGAACCGGCGGATTCCCCCCTTCAGGGTGAAGTCGGCCCGGTACACCACCCGGGTGCCGCCCTCCGGGGCCTCCTGGAAGTCGATGGTGTCCACCGCCTCCACCGCCTCCGCCGAACCGCGCAGCACGAGGCGCGACGGGACGGCGTGCTCGATCACCTCGTAGGTCATGGGAACGACCCGCCCGGCGAACGTGGCGGCGACCTCGTAACGGGTGCCCACTCCTCCATCGCCGGACACCCGGGTCGAGGAACGAATGCCCGGATCCCACTCGGCGACTTTCGTGAAGTCGGCGACGTAGGCGAACACCTCGGGGCGGGGGCGGGAGGTGGCGGCGATTCCCTGGATGCTGATCATGCCTGCAGTTTCGGCCGACCGCTCCCGCACGGCAAACCGGGGAATCGGGTAGAGAAGCCCGACTCGCTCGACGGCCTCCGGTGGTCTATGTTGCCCGACTCGTGAGCCTCGCCGAGGAAAGCCCCCAGGCTGCGACGGCCGACGACGCCGAGCAAGAGACCTACCGCCCCGCCGGCGTGGCCACCCTGGCGGCCGGCCACGCCGCCCACGACACCTATGTCGGCTTCGTACCGGTGCTGCTGCCCACCTTCGTGGAGCGCTTCGCGCTGACCAACACGCAGGCCGGGTGGCTCTCGGCCTTCACCCAGATGCCGTCGATCCTGCAACCGGTCTTCGGCCACCTGGCCGACCGCCTGGTCCTCCGCCGGGTGGTGATCCTCGGCCCGGGGGTGACCGCCTCCCTGATGAGCCTGGCGGGGTGGGCGCCGTCCTACCCCGTGCTGGCTCTGCTGTTCGTCGCGGCCGGGGTGATGAGCGCCGCCTTTCACGCCGTCGGATCGGCGGCGGCCGGCAGGCTGTCGCTGCGTCACCTGGGCCGGGGCCTCAGCCTCTGGATGGTCGGTGGGGAACTGGGGGCGGCGCTCGGGCCGATACTGGCCGCGGCATCGCTGACCGTGCTCACCATGAAGGAGTTGGGCCTGCTGATGGTGCTGGGTTGGCTGGCATCCTTCCTGCTGTTCTTGCAGTTGCGCCGCGCCCCTCTCCACCGGGTATCGGGGGTCGACCGGCCCCACTGGCGCCGCTCACTCGGCCGCATGCGCCGCCTCATGCTGCTCCTCGGCGCCCTGGCCGTCCTGCGCAGCATGGCGGTGAGCGCCCCCTGGGTCTTCGCCCCCCTTCTCCTGAAGGAGCAGGGCAGCAGCGGGTTCGTGGCCGGCGCCGCGGTGACGGTGTTCCTCGCTGCCGGGATGATCGGCACCCTGGGCGCCGGATGGCTCAGCGACCGCTTCGGCCGACGGCAGGTGCTGCTCATCGGGGTGCTCACCGGGCCGCCGGGGCTGCTCCTGTTCGTTGCCCTGAACGGCTGGGCCCGGTTCCCGTTCCTGGCCCTCGCCGGGGCGACCCTGGTGTCGCTGCACCCCGTCTGCATGGCCCTGGTTCAAGAGGCCTTCCCGGAGAGCCGGGGCCTGGCCAACGCCCTCTACCTGTCGACCGTGTTCGTGGTCTCCTCCGCCGCGGCGGTGGCGGTGGGAGCGCTGGGCGACGCCGTGGGCCTGCGCTGGGCCTTCGTGGTCAGCGCGCTGGTGACCTTCCTCAGCATCCCGCCGACGCTGATGCTGCCGAAGGAACGCAGCCGCTCCCGCTCTTCGGCCCGGTAGGCCCGGACCTACTCTGGGGGATGTGACCAAGGAGCCCTGGCTCTCCCTCGTCGAGAGCGACCCCCGGCCTTGGCTGCTGGAGAGCGGCGAACCGGCGGCGCGCTGGGTGGCTCTCACCCACCTGCACGACCTGCCCGCCGACCATCCCGAAGTGGCGGCCGCCCACGAAGCGGTGCGGGCCGACCCCGGCACCCGCGACCTCATCGAGCGCCTGGGCCGCTGGGGAGACGACACCGGCGCCTCCGGCCACCACAGCCCCGCCTATCAGCCCAACCTGCTGCACCTGCTAGCCGACATGGGCCTGCAGGCGGGCGACGATCCCCAGGTCGATGCGGTGGTCGACGGCATGCTCGAGCACCAGGACGAGGCGGGCCGCTTCCAGGCCTTCGGCCGTCTCCGGGGCGCCCCCGGACCCGTCTGGTCTTCGCTCCTCTGCGACACCCACGCCATCACCGAGGTCCTGATCCGCTTCGGCCGGAGCGGGCATCCCTCGGTGACCCGGGCGGTGCAGCGCATCGCAGCGGACCTGGCGCCGAGCGCCCAAGGAGACGCCTGGCCCTGCCTTCCCGAGCGCCTCACCGGCTTCCGCGGCCCCGGCCGCCGGAACGACTTCTGCCCCCAGGTGACCCTGGAAGCCCTCCGCCTGTTCGCTCGCCTTCCCCGCCCACAACGGCCTCCGGGCCTCGTGGGCGTGGCCCGGGTCGCGGTACGCGCCTGGCGGGTGCGGGGCGAGGAGCAGCCTTACATGTTCGGCCACGGGTACCGCTTCAAGACGGTGAAGTGGCCTGCCTTCTGGTACGACCTGCATTGGGTGCTGGACACCGTGGGCCGCTATCCGGGCCTGTGGCGGGCTCCGACTGCCGACCCCGGCGACCGGCAGGACCTGGCGGAGATGCTGGCCTGCCTGGTGGCCTACAACTTCGGCCCTTCGGGCCGGGTCACCCCGCGGTCCTGCTACCGGGGTTTTGAGGCGTTCAGCTTCGGCCAGAAGAGACGGCCCTCCCCCTTCGCCACCGCCCGCCTGCTGGCCGTGGTGCGCCGGTTCGGCCCCTTGGCCGCCGCCGCCGCCGCCATAGACGTGCTGGCCTTGCCGAGTTCGAAGGGCGGGAGCGGCCGGCCCCGGCCCCCGCCCGCCGCGCCCGAGAGCAACTGAGCCTCAGGCCGGGGCCGCTTCCGGGAAGGAAGGACGGTCCTCCGGTGCCGAGAGGCGGATGCCCGGCACCGGTCAGTCCATCCGAAGGCCGCCGTTGACACTGAGCGCCTCCCCGGTGATGTTGCCCGCGGCCAGGTCCGAACTCAGGAACAGCACGGCGTGAGCGATGTCGTCGGGGGTCTGGGGCCGGCGCAGGGGAATCAGCGACATGTTCGCCTGCCAGATCTCCTCGCGGGGCAGGCGCTGACGGGCACTGCGCGCGTCCAGGATCGTCTCCCACATGGCGGTGCGCAGGATGCCCGGGCACACGGCGTTCACGTGGATGCCGTGCGGCGCCATCTCCTTGGCCATGGACTGGGTGAGGCCGATGGCCGCGAACTTCGAGGCGGCGTAGTGGGGCATGGTGGCCTGCCCCTCCTTCCCCGAGCGCGAGGAGATGTTGACGATCCGGCCGTGGCTTGCCGCCACCATGTGCGGCAGCACCGCCCGCGATGCCAGGTAGATGCCCTTCACGTTGGTGTCGTTGATGCGGTCCCACTCTTCTTCTGCGATGTCGAGGAACGGGAAGTCGCTGACGACGGCGGCGTTGTTCACCAGCACGTCGATCCGGCCGAACTGCTCCACGGCCCCGGCCGCCATCCGCTCCATGTCGGCGGCGAGGCGCACGTCGGCTTCGACCGCGACCACCCGGCAGTCCTCACGGTCGAGGGCTTCGGCCAGTTCCCGTGCCTCGGCCCCCAGGATGTCGGCGATAACGACGTGGGCCCCTTCAAGGTGGAATCCCCGGACGATGGCCGCGCCGATGTTCCGCGCCCCGCCGGTGACGATCGCTACCTTGCCTCGAAGGCCCAGATCCATCCCTTACCTCCTCCGCGTCGCCGCCAAGTATCCCACCGTGGGAAGACCCCACGCCCTCAGAGCGCAACCGATCGTCCGGTGGCGATCGACGCCTCGATGGCTTCGATCGCCTGCTGGCAGGTGATGGCGTCGTCCATGGTCGAGAGAGGCTCGCCGCCGTGCCGCAGGAGGGAGACGAAGTGAGCCACCTCGTTGATGATCGACCCCTGGTAGGCGGTGTAGGTCCGCGAGTGGGCGATGCCTTTCTTGACCTCGACCCAATCCTGGTAGGTATAGCGCGCCGTCCCGGCGGTGCCGATCACTTTCACCAGGAAAGCCCACGGGTCGGCCGACAGATCGTCGGCGGCGAAACTGGCCGACAGATGGGCAATGGCGCCGCTCTCCAACTCGACCAGGGCGAGGACCAGATCTTCCTTCTCAGGATCGGGATGGTTCAGGACGGCCTTGAAGGCGCTCACCCGTCTGGGCCGCCCCCCCAGGTACATCATCGAGTACAGGTTGTGGGTCATGATCTGCCGAACCACGCCCGGGTAAGCCGCGGCACGCTCATCACCGTGATAGATGTTGTACAGGACGTACACCGACACCACCCGGCCCAGGTCCCCACGTTGGATCAGGTGGCGCGCCCGCTCCACGCTCTGCTCGTAGATCATGTTGTGCCCGGGCATGCAGAGCAGTCCGGCCTCCTCGGCGCAGCGCTTCATCTCACGCACTTCGTCGGCGTTCGCCGCCACCGGCTTCTCGCAGAGAACGGGCTTGCCGGCCGCGAACGCCGCCTTGGCGTACTGCAGGTGGGTCTCCAGATTGGTGAGGACGAACACGGCGTCGACTTCGGGATCGGCAACCAGCGCCTCCGGGGTCTCGAACCAGCGGCACCCGAACTCGGAGGCGCGCGTCCGGCCGCGCGCTTCGGTGCGGTTCCACACCCCGACGAGCCGAGCGCCGGAGCAGCGGGCCACGGCCTCGGCGTGCAGGACAGACACGTCGCCTGCGCCCAGAAACCCGATGCCGAGCGTCTCAGCCATGGCGCCACTCCTAGTGCGTCTCCCGGGCCGAGCCGGAAAGCGCCGCTTCCCGTTGCCGATCGGGGGCTCAGCCTACGGGTTCGGGGGAGGGTCGTGGCCGGCGACGGCCCGAGGTGGACCTGCCCCCGCCTACCCCGCGCCGCGGGACGCAGACGGCCCCTGCGCCTGGGGCTGCGCCTCTACCCGGGGAACAGGCCCTCCGGGGCGTCGATCACGATCCGGCCGTCCTCCGGGTCGCCCACCATCTGCTCCACGAACGGGACCTGGACCTCTTCTCCCGAGGGGGTCTCCACCACCAGGCGGTCCTGGAGACCCCCGGCGACGACCTCCGCCACCCGGCCCAGCACGGTGCCGTTGGGGGCCACCGCCTCCAGGCCCACCAGGGAAGAAGCCCAGAACTCCCCTTCCGCCGGCGAGCGGCGCCCGGCGGCCTCACGCGTGAGGACCAGTCCGCGCAACCCCTCCGCCATGTCCCGGTCCTCCACCCCGGCGAAGGCCACGATGAGGCCGCGGTCGCGATAGGGACGGGAGGAGCGCACCTCGAGGAAGCGGTCGCCGACGCATAGCGTGGAGCCGCGGCGGAAGTCCCCCGGGTCGTCGCTCTCGGGAAGCACGGTGACTTCCCCTCGCACCCCGTGGGGCCGCCCCACCCGGCCCACGATCACGCGGCCGTCAGTCGACGAACTCAACGTTCGCCCGGATGCCCTCTTCCTCGCCGGCGGCCTGGGCCAGGGTGCGGACGGCGTTCGCCACCCGTCCCCGGCGGCCGATGACCCGGCCCATGTCGCGCTTGGCGGTGCGCACTTCGACCAGGACGCGGTCCGGGCCTTCGTCGATCATCTCGACCCGCACCGCCTCCGGTTCCTCGACGATGGCCTTGGTCAGGTAGGTGACCACCCGTTCAACGATCTCACCCTTCACGACTGCTCCTCAGCGGTGTCCTCGGCGCCGTTCTCGTCGGCGTCCTCAGCAGCGTCGGCGTCGTCGCCGACGGCCTTCTCGGCCGCCGCCTCCAACTGGGCCTCCTCGCCCACCACGTGGATACGGGCCTCCCCGACGCGGATGCTGGTCGGAAGGGGTGCCGCCGGCGGGCCGGAGAGCACTCCCGCCACCTGGAGGAGGCGGCGCACCGGCTCGGAGGGCTGGGCGCCGTGTTGCAGCCAGTAGGTCGCCCGCTCCTGGTCGATCTCGATCACCGAGGGCTCCTGGCGGGGGTCGTAGCGGCCGATCTGCTCGATGTAGCGGCCGTCGCGCGGGGCGCGCCCGTCGGCGACCACCACGCGGTAGCTCGGCTGCTTCTTCTTGCCCGTCCTGGTCAGGCGGATCCTCACCGCCATGCGTCACCTCTTCTTCTTCACCCTCCGCCCCGGCAGGGCCAGCCCGGGTATGGGGCTGCGGCCCTCGGCGACGGCCTTCATCATCCGCTGCGACTCGCCGAACTGGCGCAGCAACTCGTTCACCTGCTGGGGACTGGTGCCCGACCCGGCGGCGATCCGCCGGCGGCGGCTCCCGTCGATGAGCTTCGGGCCCCGCCTCTCAGCAGGGGTCATGGAGCGGATGATGGCCTCCGCCCGCGCCATGGCCTCGTCGGACGACTCGACCGAGCGAAACGCCGACGCGGCGCCGGGGAGCATACCAAGCAATTGCCCCAGAGACCCCATCCGGCGGACCTGCTGGAGTTGATCCAGGAAGTCCTCCAGGGTGAAGGAGGCGCGCCGCATCTTCTCGGCCGCCGCCTCGGCCTGCTCCCGGTCCCAGGCGGCCTCGGCCTTCTCGATCAGGGTCAGCACGTCGCCCATGCCCAGCAGGCGGGAAGCCATGCGCTCGGGGTGGAAGACCTCCAGGCCGTCGAGGCCTTCCCCCACCCCGGCGAACTTGATCGGCCGCCCGGTGACCTCGCGAGCCGAGATGGCCGCCCCGCCCCGGGCATCACCGTCGAGCTTCGAGAAGATGAGGCCGGTGATCTCGGTGCGCTCCAGGAAGCCGCGGGCCACGTTGACCGCGTCCTGGCCGGTCATGGCATCCACCACCAGCAGCACTTCGTCGGGTTCCACCGCCCGGCGCACCGCGGCCAGTTCGGCCATCAGCGGCTCGTCGATCTGCAGGCGCCCCGCGGTGTCGACGATCACCACGTCGCAGCCCAGCTCCCCGGCCCGCCGCAGGGCCGCCTTGGCCAGCCTCGGTGGGGTCGAGGAGCGCTCGGTGAACACCGGGACCCCGGCCCGCGCCCCCAGCGCTTCCAACTGCTCCACCGCCGCCGGCCGCTGCAGATCCGCCGCCACCAGCAGCGGGTGCTTGCCCGATGCCTTGAGCCGCCGGGCCAGCTTGGCCGCGGTGGTGGTCTTGCCCGAGCCCTGCAACCCCACCATCAGGATGCGCAGCGGGGGCACCCGGGCCGGAGCCAGCGGCGCCGTCTCGCCGCCCAGGGTGACGATGAGTTCCTCGTGGACGATCTTCACCACCTGCTGGCCCGGGGTCAGGCTGGCCGCCACCTCGGCGCCGACCGCCCGGGCGCGCACCCGCTCCAGGAACGCTCGAGTGACCGCCACATTGACGTCGGCCTCCAGGAGGGCGAGCCGCACCTCCCGCAGGGCGGCGTCGACATCGCCCTCACCGAGGCGGCCGCGGCTGCGCAGGCGGTCGAAGACCGCTCCGAGATGCGAGGTGAGGGACTCGAACAAGCCGGGGGCAGGGTAGTCCGGGCCGGCATTCAGGCTCCGGCGACTCAGGCCCCGGCGGGAGGGCGGCAGCGAGTACCCTCTGTCGAGCGCGAGAGGAGCCGGGTTGAATCTCACCGTCATCGACCATCCCCTCACCCGCCACTACCTCACGGTGCTGCGCGACCGGCGCACCTCGCCGGAGCCCTTCCGCGCCGCCGCCCGCCGCCTCACCTACACGCTCGTTCACGAGGCCACGGCGCGGGCTCCGCTGTATCAGGAGGACATCGAGACTCCCCTGGAGCCCGTCGCGGGCTACCACATGCCGGGGGTGGTGGCCATCGCCGTCCTGCGGGCCGGCCTGGGCATGCTCGACGCCGTGGTCGACCTCATCCCCGACGTCAAAGTGGGCTTCGCCGGCCTGCAGCGCGACGAGGAGACCGCCCAGCCCATGGAGTACTACTTCAAGCTGCCCGACCTGTCGGGCTCGGTGGTGCTCATCCTCGAGCCGATGCTGGCCACCGGCGGCTCCCTGTCGTGGGCGGCGGCCAAGGCCAAGACCTCCGGGGCGCGCGACATCACCGCCCTCTGCGTGGTGGCGGCGCCGGAGGGGGTGCGCCGCATGTACCAGGACCACCCCGACGTCCGCATCGTCGCCGCCGCTCTCGACCGGGAACTCGACGCCCACTACTACATCCGGCCCGGCCTGGGCGACATGGGCGACCGTCTCTTCGGGACGCTGGGATGACCCGCCCCGACTTCGAGGAGGCGGTGCGCGCCGTGGTGCGCAGCCTGCCCTCGGGCGCCGTGGCCACCTACGGCGAGGTGGCCGCCGACGCCGGGTTCCCCGGGGCCGCCCGGGCGGTGGGCAGCCTCCTCCGCCGATCCACCGGCCTCCCCTGGTGGCGGGTGGTGGCCGCCGGAGGCCGCCTCATCCCCGGCGAGGAGCAAGAGCAGGCCCGGCGCCTGCGGGCCGAGGGGGTGCCTCTCACCGCCGAAGGCAAGGTGGCTCTGTCCATCCTGGGCGGCCGGCCATGAACGCCGTCGAGATCATCCAGCGCAAGCGCGATGGGGGCCCCCTCAGCCCCCAGCAGATCCGCTGGGTCATCGGCGAGTACGCCGCCGACCGCCTCCCCGACTACCAGATGGCAGCCCTGCTGATGGCGGTGTTCAAGGAAGGCCTCGACGCCGAGGAGCTCGCCGCCTGGGTGGACGCCATGCTGCACTCCGGCGACACCCTCGACTTCTCCCACGTGGCCGCTCCCAAGATCGACAAGCACTCGACCGGCGGAGTGGGCGACAAAGTGAGCCTGCCGCTGGGGCCGATGGTCGCCGCCTGCGGAGTCGCCGTGCCCATGATGAGCGGGCGGGGCCTGGGCCACACCGGCGGCACGCTGGACAAGCTGGAGACGATCCCCGGCTTCCGCACCGCCCTCGACCCGCCCGAGTTCCGCGCTCTCCTCGCCCGCACCGGCCTGGTGCTGGCCGGGCAGTCGGAGACCCTGGTGCCCGCCGACCGCCGCCTGTACGCCCTACGCGACGCCACCGGCACGGTGGAGTCCATCCCCCTGATCTCCTCGTCCATCATGTCCAAGAAGCTGGCCGAGGGCCTCGACGGCCTGGTGCTCGACGTCAAGGTGGGGCGCGGCGCCTTCATGAAGCGCCTGGAGGACTCCCGCACCCTCGCCGAGACCATGGTGGGGATCGGGCGCTCGTACGGAACCCCGGTGCGGGCGGTGCTCACCGACATGAGCCAGCCTCTGGGTCGCGAGGTGGGCAATGCCTGTGAGGTGGCCGAGTCGGTGGAGGTCCTGCGCGGCGGCGGCCCCGCCGACCTGGTCGACGTCACCTACCGCCTGGGCGAGGAGATGCTGCTGCTGGGCGGAGCCGCGGCCGACCGGGCGGAGGGGCGCGCCCGCCTGGAGCGAGCGGTGGCATCAGGGGCCGCCCTGGAGAAACTGGTGGAGGTCGTGGCCGCCCAGGGCGGCGACCCGAGGGTGATTCACGACCCCTCGCTCCTGCCCTCGGCCCCGCACCGGCACGAGGTGGCCGCGGCGCGGGGCGGCTTCCTCACCCGTTGCGACGCCCTCGACCTGGGCGTGGCCGCCACGCGCCTCGGGGCCGGGCGGGAACGCAAGGAGGACACCATCGATCCCCGGGTGGGGCTGCGGGTCCTGGTCAAGGTGGGCGACCCGGTGGAGGCGGGACAGCCCCTGGTGCGCCTGGCCTGGGCCGACGCCGCACGCCTGGCCGAGGCTCTCCCCCTGGTGGAGCGGGCCCTGGAGGTGGGTGACGAGCGGTCGGCGCCGCCGCCCCTCGTCCACGGGGAAGTCCCCTGAGGAAGGGATGCTCATGAGCTACGAGGAACTCGCCGCCGCTGCCGCCGCCATAGGGGAAAGCACCGGGCGCCCAACGCACACCGTGGCGCTGGTGCTGGGATCGGGCCTGGGGGACTACGCCGCCTCGCTACCGGGAGCGGTGGCCGTGCCCTATGCCGACATCCCGGGCTTCCCCGTCCCCAAGGTCGAGGGCCACGGCGGCACCCTGTACTCGGCGGCCCCCGGAGGCAAGCCGGTGCTGGTCTTCTCGGGACGGGTGCACGCCTACGAGGGCTGGCCGCTGGACAAGGTGGTCTTCGCCGTGCGCGCCGCCGTCCTCTGCGGCGGCGGCACCCTCGTGCTCACCAATGCCGCGGGCGGGGCCGGGGACGGCCTGGAAGCCGGCGACCTGGTCCTGATCCGCGACCACCTGAACCTCGCCGCCCGCAACCCCCTGACGGGAGCCAACGACGACCGCCTCGGCGCCCGCTTCCCCGACATGTCGGAGGTGTATTCCGCCGATCTCCGCCGGATCGCCCGCCGCGCCGGCGAGCGCGCCGGGGTGCCGCTGAAGGAGGGGGTGTACGCCTGGTTCCTGGGCCCGTCGTACGAAACCCCGGCCGAGGTGCAGATGGCCCGCCGCCTCGGAGCCGATCTGGTGGGGATGTCCACCGTGCCGGAGGCCATCGCCGCCCGCCACATGGGAGCCCGGGTGCTGGGGATCTCCCTGGTGACCAACCTGGCGGCGGGGATCTCACCGGTGCCCCTCAGCCACGAGGAGGTGCAGGCCACGGGCCTGGCCGCCCGGGGCCGCTTCACTGCGCTGCTCGACGCCCTGCTGCCCGCCCTGGCCTCCTGAGGGCGCCGCAACCGGGCCGCGGAATTAACCGCGGCTAACATTCGCTCGGCCTCCCCTAGGATGGGAGGGCAGTCGCACACGGGGAGTGCCATGAAGATCGCGGTCTGCGTCAAGCAGATACCGGATCCCAACACGCCCTACGCGTTGGATCCGGAGACCCATTTCGTGCAGCGGCCGCAGGACCAGATTCTCGACGACACCGATCGCTACGGCGTCGAGGTAGGCCTGCAGCTCGCCGAAGCCACCGAGGGGACCGTCACCCTGGTGTCCATGTGCCCGGCGGGGAACCTCCAGGGCATCCGCCAAGCCCTGGCCATGGGGGCCCACAAGGCGGTGATCGTCAGCGACCCGGCCCTCCAGGGATCGGACGCCCTGGTCACCGCCAAGGTGCTGGCCGCGGTGCTGCGCCGGGCGCAGCCCGATCTGGTCATCGCCGGCACCGAGTCCACCGACGGGTACACCGGGGTGGTGCCGCAGCAGCTGGCGGAGCTGCTCGGCCTGCCCTCCCTCACCTTCGCCCGCAAGGTCGTCGGGGGGGACGGCAAGATCCGCATCGAGCGGCTCACCGCCACCGGCTACGAGGTGGTCGAGGCGCCGCTGCCGGCGCTGCTCTCCGTCACCTCCGGAGCAGTGGAGCCCCGCTATCCCACGTTCAAGGGGATCATGGCGGCGAAGACCAAGCCGGTGGAGCAGCCCGCCGCCGCCGACCTCGGCTTCGGCCCCGACAGCGTGGGCCGCGCCGGTTCGGCGCAGGAGATCGTCGGCGTCCGGGCCGCTCCCGAGCGAGGCGCCGGCCGCAAGGTCGTCGACGAGGGGGAGGCCCATCTGGAGATCGTGCGGCTCCTCGAACAGGTGAAGGTGATCTGACATGCAGACCTGGGTGTTC